>NZ_JPXY01000050.1:0-22936 GCF_000771895.1 Gallibacterium genomosp. 2 | reverse complement strand
TGTGCTGTGCTGTGCTGTCAGGCATTGTAATTTTCCTTTTTTAACTGTCAATAGTTAAAAATTTTTTATTTTACAAACCTAATGCTTCATAAATCAATTATATTCTACTATTTTTTGATGCTATCAATTAACAAAGCCATAATAGTAACTCTTTCGTTATGAACACACTCTGAACAATTTAAGCTAAAACAACCCTTACTTAAAAATAAGGGCTGATTCAACACAATGTAAAAACCTAATACAAAACTCTTGCCTTGATGGTGCCATCAATCTGTTTCAATTTTTGCTGTAGGCTTTCTGTGTTTTCAGATTCCACATCAATCACCACGTAACCGATTGTTTCATCAGTCTGCAAATATTGTGCGGCAATATTAACGCCATTATCCACAAAGATTTGATTGATTTTATTCAAAATACCCGGGCGATTATGATGAATATGCAATAACCGTTTTGCTTTCGCCAAACTGTGGCTCGGCAAGGACACTTCAGGGAAATTGACGGCGGTAACAGTTGAACCGTTGTCAGAATATTTAACAAATTTGCTTGCCACTTCAGTGCCTATATTCTCTTGCGCTTCAGAGGTTGAGCCACCGATATGCGGAGTTAAAATCACATTTTCAAAACGGCGCAACGGTGATTCAAACACTTCATTAATCGAAGCCGGCTCTTTCGGGAACACATCAATCGCGGCACCACGTAATTTTCCGGCTTCCAATGCTGCACTTAAGGCATCAATATCAAGCACTGTTCCGCGTGCGGCATTAATCAAAATAGCGCCCTGTTTTAATTGTGCAATTCGCTCTGCACTCATCAAATTCTTGGTAGAACTGTTTTCCGGCACGTGTAACGAAACCACATCGCTCATTGTTAATAGCTCTTCCAAAGTGCGAACCTGTTGCGCATTACCCAATGGCAATTTGTTTTCAATATCGTAGAAATAGACACGCATTCCGAGTGATTCGGCAATCACACTTAATTGTGAACCAATATGACCATAACCGATAATACCGAGAATTTTTCCTCTGGCTTCGTTTGAACCTGCCGCTGATTTATTCCAAACACCACGATGCACCTCAAAATTGGCTTTCGGCACATTGCGCATTAATAACAACATTTCCCCTAACACCAATTCAGCCACGGAACGTGTGTTTGAGAACGGCGCATTAAACACCGGAATACCACGTTGTTTCGCCGCTTCCAAATCCACTTGGTTGGTGCCGATACAGAAACAGCCAATCGCAATTAATTTATGGGCGTGCTGCAACACTTTTTCGGTTAAGTGGGTGCGGGAGCGGATGCCGATAAAATGGGCATCTTTAATCGCTTCGATTAACTCTTCTTCATCAAGCGCTTTTTTGTGGTATTCGATATTGGAATAGCCGGCATTATGCAACACTTCCAACGCACTTTCGTGCACGCCTTCCAACAACAAGAACTTAATTTTTGCTTTATCTAACGATACTTTAGCTGTCATATTTGCATTTTCCTTTATTATATGTGTGAAATTTATTTGAGAATTTGTGCGCCGTCAGGGCTACCGACAATCACGATATCCGCCGGACGTAACGCAAAAATACCGTTGGTAACCACGCCAGCAACATTGTTTAACTCTTTCTCCATTTCAACCGGATTAAGAATTTTAAAATTGTGTACATCCAAAATAATATTGCCGTTATCAGTAACCACGCCTTCACGATATTCCGGTGAGCCGCCCAACGCCACCAATTTACGTGCCACTTGAGAACGCGCCATTGGGATCACTTCAACCGGCAATGGGAAAGTTGAACCTAACACATCCACCTGTTTAGAACGATCGACAATACAGATAAATGTTTTTGCTAACGCTGCCACAATTTTTTCTCGGGTTAATGCCGCACCGCCGCCTTTAATCATCATTTTATGCGGTGTAATTTCATCCGCACCGTCAACATAAATATCCAAACCGGAAACATCATTGGCACTGAACACTTCAATACCTTGCGCACGCAACAATGCTTCTGAGTTTTTTGAGGCTGCCACCGCACCTTTAATTTTATGTTTAATTGTTCCTAATGCTTCAATAAAACAATTTACTGTGGAGCCGCTGCCTACGCCGACAATCGTATCCGCCTGCACATATTGCAACGCCGCATTTGCCGCCATTTTCTTCATTGTTAATTGATCCATTTCATCATCCTTTCATTCAACTATTTGATAAAAAAAGCGTCAGCAAGTCATTAAGAAATAGTTTACCGTGTTCAGTAATTTGCCAACTCTCTGTCCGCTCTACAATATAATCCTGTTTTAATGCCTCGTCTATCTGCTTTTCAATCACATTCAAGCCTAATCCGGTAAATCGCTCAAAATCAGCTTTCGGCACCGCTTCCAACAGGCGAAAACGATTCATAAAAAACTCAAATGGACGATCTTGCCATTCTACATAATGTTGTTGATAACGATATTGCCCTTGCAAATAGCCTTTCGGGTGTTTGGTTTGCGAATAACGCAAAATTTGCCCATCGCTGAAGCTCACTTTGCCGTGCGCACCGCAACCAATCGCCAAATAATCCCCGAATCGCCAATAATTTAAATTGTGTTCGCACTGGAAACCGGGCTTGGCATAGGCTGAGGTTTCATACTGCTGATAACCGGCGGCAAGCAGTTTTTGATGCCCCGCCTCAAAAATTTGCCAAAGATCATCGTCATCCGGCAGACGCGGCGGTTTACTGGCAAACAGCGTGTTCGGCTCGATGGTTAATTGATACCAAGAAAGATGTGGCGGTGCTAATGCGATTGCTTGTGCCAAATCCGACAATGCGCTCTCCACACTTTGGTTCGGCAAGCCGTGCATTAAATCTAAATTAAAACGTTCAAATCCGGCTGCTTTAGCAAAATCGACCGCTTTTTTGGCTTCATTGCTGTTATGAATGCGCCCCAACAGTTGCAACTGTTGGTCGTGAAAGCTCTGCACGCCCATAGAAAGCCGTGTTACCCCTGCCTGACGATAACCTAAAAAACGCTCCACTTCCGCTGTGCCGGGGTTAGCTTCTAAAGTAATTTCAATATTTTGGCTAAACGGGATACGCTGTGCAATTTGTGCCAATAAAAAAGCGATACTTTCCGCAGAAAACAGGCTGGGTGTGCCGCCGCCGATAAAAATAGAATGTAATTGCCGTTGTTGAACAAAATCGAGCTGTTGATCTAAATCCGCCAGCAGATGTTGGATATACTGCTGTTGCGGAATGTCGCCTTTTTGTGCGTGCGAATTAAAATCGCAATAAGGGCATTTCTGAACACACCAAGGAATATGAATATATAAACTGAGAGGAGGTAAAACCATCATTTTAATTGCTGTTGTAATTTAATTAACGCTCTTGCCCGATGTGAAATTTGCTGTTTCTCTTCTTTGCTTAACTGTGCAAACGTTGCCTGTTTATCGGCGTAAAAGAATAACGCATCATAACCGAAACCATTTTCGCCAATTTCCTGTTCGGTAATGGCACCCTCACACTCTCCTTGCACAATAATTGGCACCGGATCATCAGCCGAACGCAATAACACGATGCAGCTGACAAACTTGGCTTTGCGTTGTGCTGCCGGAACGCCCTCAAGCAAATGCAATAATTTCGCACGATTATCCGCATCGCTTGCGTGTTCGCCGGCAAAACGTGCTGAATACAACCCCGGCTGCCCATTTAAATAATCCACTGCCAAGCCGGAATCATCCGCAATTGCCGGCAACCCACTGATTTTTGCCGCGTGCCGCGCCTTAATCAACGCATTTTCAACAAAGGTTAAACCGGTTTCCTCCGGGCTTTCAATTCCTAACGCTGTTTGTGCCACCACTTCAAACCCAAATTCTGCTAAGACATTCGCCATTTCATTGACTTTTCCTTGGTTACCTGTCGCTAAAATGATTTTTTGTTTTTTCATTAAATTTTTATCCTATTTTGCTCTGCTTAGGAAAAGAAACGCACGCTGAATATCCAACATTAGCGTGCGTTTTAGACTAATTAAAAAGTATAAGGATTTGACAATATTTCAGCAATATTTTCTTTATTGATATAGCATATCAATATTGATGATGTTCAAATCGAGTTATCATATCCAAACGTTGTTGATGACGTCCACCCTCATATTGTGTATTTATCCATAATGTTGCTAATGCTAAAGCTTTTTCTGGTGCTACTACTTTAGCTCCAAAAGCAATAATATTACTATCATTATGTTCTCTAGACATTAATGCACTATATGATCTGCACCCCAAAAGTTGGACTTATTATCCAACAGACAAAGGTGCAGATTTTTTATGACTAAATATACTCAACGTTTCAAACAACAAGTGCTCGACTTTTATCATCAAAATGGAAAAAACCGTTCGCTTACTCGCCAGTATTTTCAGCTTCCCCAAAGAACGTTAGCACGTTGGATTGCGAAATTTAATCATAATGGAATCAATGGATTAGCTGTGTTAGGTAAAAAACGATATTATTCTGTTGAGTTTAAATTAAAGGTTATTCAAGCTATCAAAAAAGGCCAGTGCTCCGCTGAAGCCGCCTGCTTTCGCTTTGATATCCCCAGTTCAGGGATAATTAGTCAATGGTTGCAACGCTTTGAAAAACAAGGTATAGATGGGTTATTACTCAAACCTAAAGGTCGTCCAAGTATGAAACTCAACTCACCTAAAATGCCACCAACGCCCAAAACAGAAGAAGAACGCTTGCGTTACCGAATTTTGGAATTAGAAGCGGAGAATGCAATTCTAAAAAAGTTGCAGGAACTCAACCAACAAAAAATGCAGAAAAAGCCGTCATCGTAAATGCCTTACACTCGCGTTTCCCGTTGGAATTGTTACTCAGGCTAATCGGATTGGCACACAGTTCGTTCTTTTATCATCTCAAGCCAAAGTCGGATAAAAATGTAGTGATTTCACAGAAAATAGGGGAAATTTATCGCAAAAATGACGAAAATTATGGTTATCGTCGAATTACCTTGGAATTAAGGAAATACTTGATTATCAACCACAAAAGGGTGCAAGCGATAATGCAACGTTTGGGGTTAAAAGGAAAAAGTAAGCAGAAAAAATATCGTTCTTACCAAGGCAAAGTGGGACACATTGCCGATAATCTGTTGCAACGGGATTTTACGGCAACGGTGCCGAATGAGAAGTGGGTAACGGATATCACCGAGTTCAAATGTGCGGAAGGCAAAGTGTATTTATCGCCGATTAAAGACTTGTTTAATAACGAAATTATTGCTTATGATGTGGCGAGAAGTCCGAGTTTTGAGCAGATAACCAGAATGTTGACCCAGGCGGTGAACCGATTAGCGGGGGAAAAACCGATACTGCATTCCGACCAAGGATGACAGTATCAAATGATGGGTTATCGGGAGATATTGAAAAAACACGGTATTAAGCAAAGTATGTCGAGAAAAGGCAATTGCCTTGATAATGGTGCGATGGAAAGCTTTTTCGGGCGATTGAAGACGGAATATTACTTTGGCAAGCGGTTTGAAACCTTTGAACAGCTTGAAAAAGTGATTCACGAGTACATTCATTACTACAACAATGAGCGTATTCAAGTGAAGCTCAAAGGACTAAGCCCTGTGGAATACAGAACTCAGTCCTTGAATTAAAATTAAATTAGAATATAGTCTAACTTTTTGGGGGCAGATCAGATTTTAGTGGCTTTTTTATTTGAGTTTTCTCTTAAAAACATCTCTATTTTGTGACCGCACTTTTCTTATTTTAATTTTTTTCTGTACTTTTCTAAGTCAATACTGTCGTTTTATTTCTAAGCCATAATATTGTTGGAATAATGGGTTATTTGAGCGAAAATAAAAATATTTAATGATAATAATTTCTATTTGCGTTGTTTTATTCTATACTTTCTGCATTCATCACTCTTTTTAATTAGGAGAATTATCAATGCGTTATCAAACCCCATTTTTATTACTCTGTTTCGCCTATGCTTGTCCTGTTTTGGCTGAGCAGCTTGATGAAATTTTAGTGCAGGGACAGCAAACAGAAAGTCATTCACCCACTACCGAAAGAAAAAATCAAACTGTCATTCAAACTGAACTTATTAGGGATACGAAAGATTTAGTGCGTTATAGCACAGACGTGGGCGTAGCGGACAATGGGCGTTTTTTGAAGGGATTTTCTTTGCGTGGGGTGGAAGGAAATCGTGTCGGAATGAGTATTGATGGGGTGAATTTGCCTGACAGCGAAGAAAACACGCTGTATGGCAGATATGGCAATTTTAACCCTTCTCGATTAAGCATTGATACGGAGCTAGTGCGGACGATTGATATTGTAAAAGGGGCGGATAGCGTGCATTCGGGCAGTGGGGCGTTAGGGGGAACGGTGAATTACCAAACCTTAGAACCCTACGATCTGGTTTTTGATGGCAATCGTTTTGGTGTGTTACTGCATACGGGATATGCGAGTAAAAACCGCGAATGGGTGCGAACCTTTGGGCTAGGTTATGTGGGCGAAAAGGTGGAGGCACTTTTGCTTTATTCGCAAAGAACGGGACACGAACTGAAAAGTAATGGACGTGGGGATAACATCAGCGGATCGAGCAGCCAACAGCCCGATCCATCTTCCCATCGCTTTCATAGCTATTTAGCCAAATTAGGCATTCAATTTAATGATCAGCATAAAATCGGCTTTAATCTCAATGGTCAGCAGGGACATCGCTATACTGATGAACGGAGCTACAATCTTTTATCAAGTGCTTGGCGTGAAGCGGACGATCAAAATAAACGCCTCAATGCCAATGTTTATTATCGCTATACGCCACAATCGGACTATTTAGCCTTTACCCAGTTAGATTTTGATTATCAAAAAACCGATCTTGCAGCAGTGAATTATAAAGGCGGGCGAAATTGGTTCACAGGAGAAAAAGAGCTTGATGAAGTGTTCGATCGCCGAATGAAAACCACTTTTAAACGGCTTTCATTTTATGCGGAAAGCGAGCCGTTGAACACGTTTAAGATCATCGGCGGAAGCCATACATTCGGCATTAAAATGGCGGCGAGTGAGCGTCAATTTAAAAATGACAACCTTGATACCTATATTTTTTCAAATTCTCGTCGGGATATTCAATACACCATTCAATATCCCGTTAAAACTACGCAATACAGCCTTGCATTAAAAGATGACATTGTATGGTTACCCGAAATTCACCAATGGCAACCTAAAATCACCACCCATCTCGCTTTGGGTTATGATTACACTAAATATCAGCCTCAATCCTTAAATGCCCCTTGCAGTGTGGCGTGTTTGGCTGAGGGTATGCCCGCAAAAAGCCGTTTTATTAATTGGAGTGGGCTGGCAGGTATTGACATTCAAGCGACAGAAAACTGGATATTGGGCTATTTACTCAGCTCGGGCTATCGTTTACCGACGGCAACCGAACGCTATTTCACCTTTACCAACGCCTATGGGACGTGGAAATCTAACCCTGATTTAAAAGCAGAGCATAGCTTAAGCCATAATCTTTTTCTCAAAGGGGAAAGTTCGCTTGGTGTATTGGATATTGCCCTTTACCAAAGCCACTATCGTGATTTTTTGTTTGAACAAGAAAGCCTGATTGAACAAACTCAATACGGGCGAACATTCCAAACCCCAATGCAACAAATGGTGAATGTGGATAATGCCAAAATTCACGGCATTGAAATTAAAGCACTGCTCAATGTAAACCAAGTGCTTCCCGTGCCTGAGGGCATAAAATTTATGGCGGCATTGGGTTATAGCAAAGGTAAGTTATCCAATAATGCCAGCTTATTATCCATTCAACCAATGAAAGTGGTGTTGGGGTTAGATTATGAAGATCCGCAAGGAAAATGGGGCATTTTCAGTTCAGCCGCCTGACTTATCTCGCTGCCAAAAAAGCGAAAGACGCGAAAGTTTTTGAAAACAAAAACCGTTGTATTCATTGGGAATATGATTATTGGTACGATAAAGAAATGTGTGCAAAAGAAATTATATACCAAGATATTGAAACCTATAAATATTTGAACAAATCCGCCTATATTTTTGACCTCTTTGGCTACTATAAAATTAAGCCAAATATCACCTTGCGGGCTGGGGTTTATAATTTATTTAACCGCCGCTACCATACTTGGGACGCATTACGCGGCATTAATGCCAACAGCACAACCAACAGTGTTGATCGCAATGGCTTAGGGCTGGAACGTTTCTATGCACCAGGGCGGAATTATAGTGCCTCAATCGAAATACGTTTTTAAACGCGATGCGATAAGGAAATCAACATTATGATGATTGATAAACGACTGATTCACACCGTAACAGACAGCAAAAAATGGATTGCAATCACGGTGTGGTGGAATTGGCTGGCGTTAATAGGTGGGATTATTAGTGCCGCCGCTTTTGCTCTGTGCTTGCAATGGGCGTGGCAGCAGCGGTTAGATCTGAAAAGTGCGGTGCTTTTTTTGAGCGTTTTTTTGCTGGCGTTGCTGTTGCGTGTGGTTGCAGGAAAGCGAGCGGTAACCGCGTCTTATCAGGCGAGTGTCAAAGTTAAACACCAGCTTAGAACGCTGATTTATCAAAAATTGGTATCAATGCCGCTCAACCAAGTTCAGCAGCAATCCACCTCTTCCATCATTCAAATCGCCTCTGAGGGCGTTGAGCAACTGGAAATTTATTTCGGACGCTATTTACCACAGCTTTTTTACAGCTTACTTGCCCCCCTCACCCTCTTTACGGTGTTGCTCTGTTTTAATGTGCTGACCGCCTTGATTTTATTGCTTTGCGTGCCACTCATTCCCATTTCGATTATCGTGGTGAATAAAATCGCAAAACGCTTATTGCATAAATATTGGGCGGTTTATGTGGGGCTGGGGAGCAGTTTTTTAGACAATTTGCAGGGCTTGATTACGCTAAAAATTTATCAAGATGATGACTACAAAGCCAAGCAAATGGCACAAGAAGCCGAACATTTCCGCCATATCACAATGAAAGTGCTGACAATGCAGCTTAACTCTGTGTCGATTATGGATTTATTGGCTTACGGCGGGGCGGCTCTCGGCATTTTCACTGCGTTGTGGCAATTTCAAGCGGGGCATTTGACGGTGTTTGGCGTGGTGTTATTTATTCTGCTTTCTGCCGAATTTTTTATCCCCCTGCGTTTGTTGGGATCGTTTTTCCACGTTGCGATGAATGGCAAAGCCGCGTCAGATAAAATCTTCGCTCTGCTTGATACCCCCGTTGAGCAACCGCAAAGTGCGGTGGATTTTTGCGATAAAAATCCGCTTGAAGTGGAAATCAAACAGCTTGATTTTGCTTACCAGCCAGAAAAGCCTATTTTTCAACAACTTAGTTTAACCATTCCAGCCAATCAGCTCAGCGTTTTTGTCGGCGAAAGTGGCTGTGGAAAATCTACGCTGGTGGCATTATTAATGGGTTTTTATGCCCCGCAACAGGGCGAAATTTGCTTTAATCAGAAAAATATCGCCGAGCTGAGCCGAGCCTCACGCTATCAACGCATTAGCCTTGTTAGCCACAGTAGCTATATTTTCAAAGGCACGCTACGCGAAAATTTGCAAATGGCGAAGGAAAATGCCACTGATGAAGAAATGTATCAATGCCTGCAACAAGTGAATTTGGCGGAGTTTGTGCGGCAAAATGGCGGGCTTGAAATGCCGTTATTAAGTCGAGGGAGCAACCTCTCTGGTGGGCAAATTCAGCGTTTAGCCCTTGCTAGAGCCTTATTACATCAGGCGGATTGTTATATTTTTGATGAGGCCACCAGCAATATTGATGTGGAAAGTGAGGAAATCATTTTGCAACTCATTCAGCGTTTAAAAGAAGAAAAAACGATCATTATGATTTCTCATCGTTTAGCCAACGCCATTAATGCCGATCAAATTTACGTTCTGCAACAAGGCAATCTTATCGAACAAGGCACGCATAGCCAATTAATGGCGAAACAAGGGGCATATAGCCGAATGTTTAATCAGCAAAAACAATTAGAAGCAGTGAGCAAGGGGGCGATCAATGGGTAAAAATGGCGTTGTGATAATGTGGCAGTTGCTGAAATTGGTAATGCCTTTAGCCCATTTGATGAGTTTTACCATTATCACGGGCGTGTTGGGCTTTTTGGCTGCCATTTTCATTATGGTGTTGGGGGCAATGGGGCTGGCGAATTTAATCGGTTTTAGCACGCATCTCAATTTAAGCCAAATTTTGACCGCACTTTTTATTTTGGCACTGGCTCGTGGCATTTTGCGTTACTTAGAACAAATGTCGGGGCATTATATCGCCTTCAAACTGCTCGCCTTGTTGCGGGACAAGGTGTTCACCGCCTTACGAAAATTGGCATTTGTGAAATTGCAAGGCAAGCAAGCGGGGCAACTGCTTTCGTTAGTAACCAATGATATTGAATTATTAGAGGTTTTTTATGCTCACACCATTGCCCCGATAATGATTGCGATCATCACCTCTGCCATTTTGTTAGGCGTGTTTGCACATATTTCCCTATGGTTAATGAGCGTGGCTCTGCTGGCTTATTTCACTATTGGCTTTCTGCTGCCTGTTTTCACCACCAAAATGGCACGCGAAGAGGGACGGCAATATCGCCAGTTAGTAGGGGAGATGAATGATTATTTTCTCGATAGTCTGCGAGGAATGAAAGAAATCCAGCTCTTTAATCAGGCGGAAGCCCGCCTTGCTGCCATTCACCAACGTAGCCAAAATATCGATCAGGCTTTTTGGCGATTGAAACAGCAAGAAAGTCAGGTGCGGCGTTACAGCGAAATCGCCGTTTCGCTCTTTAATATCGCAATGCTATTTGTGGGGCTTGCACTGTATGCCACGCAACACATTGATTTTTATGGCTTATTGATCGCAGTGATTTTGTTGATGTCGAGTTATGGACCTGTGATTGCACTCAGTAATCTTTCCAATAATCTACTACAAACCTTAGCCAGCGGTGAACGTGTGCTAGGTTTGCTCGCCGAAGAACCCGAGTTGCAAGAGGTGCATAAGGGGAAAAATCTCGTTCAAATTGAACGCTTATGTGGCGAAGACCTGCATTTTAGCTATGGCGATGAAATGATTTTATCCGCTATTCAATTCAGTCTAAACAAAGGGGAAATCTTAGGCATTCACGGACGTAGTGGCAGTGGAAAAAGCACGTTACTTAAATTGATAATGCGTTTTTACGATCCACAGCAAGGGAAAATTGAAATTAATGGCAAAAATCTGACCGCACTTAATACTCAAACCTTGCGGCAAAATATCGCTTACATTACACAGCAAACCTATATTTTCAATCAAAGTATTGGTGAAAATATCCAAATGGCAAAGCGAAATGCCAGCCGTGAAGACGTGATCGAAGCGGCGAAAAAAGCGGCTATTCACGATTTCATTATGAGCCTGCCACAGGGTTATGACACCAAGGTTTCAGAGCTGGGAAGCAGTTTATCCGACGGCGAAAAACAACGTATCGGCATCGCACGGGCGTTTTTGCACAATGCTCCGATCATTCTGCTTGATGAACCCACTAGCAATTTAGACAGCCTAAATGAAGCAATGATTTTACAAGCCTTATTAAAGGTCAAAGCGGAAAAATTGATTATCCTCGTCAGCCACCGAGCGTCCACAATGGCGATTTGTGATAAGGTGCTTAAAATTGAGAATGGACGATTGTCGTAAAATATCGTCATTGGATTGCAAAATAATACGGCGTTAGCTTGCCTCGCCGTATTATTTTTATTGTCAGCGGATCAACGTCTTATTTTGTTTTAAACTGAAACGACCATATTATTCAAAACAAGAAAATTGGCTCAACAATCAAATCAAACTGAATAATTTTTATAAAAAAACAGCCACACATTCGTGGCTGTTTCTATTTAATTAAAAATGCGGTCTTTTTTCCGACTAGTTTTTTTCTTTTGGCAGAGCTTTGATTGCGTAAATTAATCCGCCCCAAATAATAACCAACGCGACGGTCATCATAATAATTGCACTGGTACTCATTTGATTAATCCTCTTTTGTTTGATCATTTAGGCTAAATAATTCTTCGTGTTTCCATTTGAGGCGTGAGAGTAAGAAAGAAACCACAACCAGCCCAACAGCCATACCCCAACCAAAAATATTCACGAACCAAGATGGATAGCCCTCGTAGCCTTCGGTGAACACTTTTGCCCCTTCGCTTAACAACATAAAGGCGAGAATCCCTGTGGTTAGCACGATACATAAACGCCATAAAAAGCCTACTTTGAAAGACGAGGTTGCGTTTAAATGGCTTTCCAAGGTGCTGAGTTTTTCGTTCGTTACAATCGCGACTAAAGACACAAATGCCACTGCTACAATACCGAAATAGTTCACGAATTTATCCAATACATCAAGCATCGGCAAGCCTGTGGTTGTACCGAATAAAATCACAGAAACCAACATCATAGGCAGACCTACGATAACTGTAACTTTTGTGCGACGAATGCGTAATTTGTCTTGTACCGCAGAAATAATCACTTCGATCACCGAAATAAAAGAAGTTAATGCCGCAAAGGTGAGGGAAGCGAAGAATAATACCCCTAGCACTTCGCCGAATGGGGCTTTATTGATGATGGTTGGGAATGCGAAGAACGCCAAACCAATTCCGCCTTTGGCAACTTCACTCACTTCTTGCCCTGAGGCAGTTGCCATAAAGCCAAGTGCAGCGAATACGCCAATGCCTGCGAGCAATTCAAAACTACTGTTCGCAAAGCCAACGACTAAGCCATTGCCCGTTAAATCGGAGTCTTTTTTCAGGTAAGACGCATAGGTGATCATAATGCCGAAACAAATGGAGAGGGAGAAGAAAATCTGCCCATATGCGGCGATCCACACACTCGGGTCAGATAATTTCGACCAGTTCGGCGTAAATAACGCATCTAAGCCTTTTGCTGCCCCTGGTAAGAATAAGGACGACACCACTAACACCACAAACATCACCAATAGCACCGGCATTAAAATCGTGGAGGCTTTGGCAATCCCTTTTTGTACGCCAAGGGCAAGCACGCCAAGTGCTACTAGCCACACGGCGATTAACGGCCCAACTACCATTCCCACAAATTCAAAGCTGACCCCTTGAGCAATATCGCCCATTTTTAAGAAATCGTGTAAGAAAAAGTCGATAGGCTTATCGCCCCAAGCGGCATTGAAAGAAAAATAGGTGTAGCTCGCTGCCCAGCCAAGCACCACCGCATAGTAAATCCCGATGATTACATTCACCATCACTTGCCACCAGCCGAAGGTTTCGAAATGGCGGTTAAAACGGCGATAAGACAGCGGCGCACCGCCACGATGACGATGTCCGATAGCATAGTCTAAAAATAATAAAGGAATCCCCGCCGTTAAAAGGGCGACAAGATAAGGAATAATGAAAGCACCACCACCGTTCTCATAAGTGGTATAAGGAAAACGCCAAATGTTTCCTAATCCCACAGCTGAACCGATGGCGGCAAAAATAAAGGCACGGCTACCCGAAAAGGTTTCGCGTTTCGCTGACTGTGTCATATTACCACCTATAAACGTTAAAGAAATGTGAATATTAAGCAAATATAGCGGAATATGAGTTTTAGTCAATAGTTAAAAATACTATAAGCAGTCCTTTTTTTCTATATTTTGGCAGTTTTTATAGTTTTAAATTTTGCAAAGATTTTTATTTTTAGATTAATATTCTAAAAATGAGTTCCTCATAAGTAATCGTGCTAAAAAGCCTATCTTCTCCCCACATAAAAAACTAGCTTAAAAAAATGCAAAAAATTTTGTAAAAAATGGCCGCACTTTTGATTTTTACTTCAAAAGTGAGCCGATAAAAATGTAAATTAATGATGATTTGTTCATAAAAAATCTGCACCTTAATTGCTGGTTTTTACGTCCAAGTTTAGGGTGCAGATTAAAGCATAATGTATTTTTTTACTATTAAATATATTTATGAAATTTCAGGGCTAACCCAGTCAAATAGTTTTTTACTTCTAGGGCAAGTCATAAGATTTTCTAGTTCTTTCACACAATGCTGATAGTGTGGCGTTTTTCTATGCTCATTTAGAGCTTCTTCACTCGCGTAAACTTCATAAGCATAAAAACGTGTTTTGATTTCAGGGTCGCGTAAAACATCGAAACGAATATTCCCTTTTTCAGCACTTGTGCAAGCCTGATGATGTTTAAAAAGGGTTAAGAATTCTTCTTCTTTTCCTTCTTTCACATTAATTTCAACTAACATTGTAAGCATAATTGCTCCTTAATGAATTTGTGGTTAACTATTTTTTTCGTGAAGATAGAGTTGATAAGCTTTTTCCGAATTTTCACCGCCATGAACAACGGCATTCACGGCTTTTAACATCGCAATAGGTGAATCTGATTGGAAAATATTTCTTCCCATATCTACCCCTAAAGCGCCTTGATCTATAGCTTGATAGCACATTTCTAATGCATCGCGTTCTGGGAGCTTTTTCCCGCCAGCAATAACAATGGGAACAGGGCATCCAGCTGTAACACGCTCAAAGCCTTTATCAACATAATAGGTTTTGATTATATTTGCGCCCATTTCTGCAGCAATACGCGTAGAAAGTGAAAAATAGCGTTGATCTCTAGCCATATCTTTACCAACACCAGTTACAGCCATAATTGGCATTCCATAGCGATAACCTTGATCAACCAATTTGATAATATTTTTAATTGATTGATGTTCGTATTCTGAGCCAATATAAACTTGCGCCGCCATAGCCGATACGTTTAGTCTTAATGCATCTTCAATATCAACTGCAACGGCTTCATTCGATAATTCAGTTAGAATTGAATTTGCTCCTGATGCACGTAATGCAATAGGCTTATTAGTATCTGGAGGAACAACGCTACGTAAGATCCCTCTTGTACACATTAAAACATCAGTATATTCAAATAATGGTGCAATATTGAGATCTATGCGTTCTAATCCTGTCGTTGGGCCTTGAAAATAACCGTGATCAAAAGCTAACATAATTGTTTTACCTGTTTTAGGATTAAATATGTTAGCCAGTCTAGATTGCATTCCCCAGTCTAACGCTGCACATCCTTTTAAATAAAATGCTTTATGTGTTTGGGGCTTATCTAATCCGAAGTCTTTTCCATCTTTGATATCATCTAAATCTGCCATTTTATTCACCTACCTGATTTTAAAAATTATAGTTGTCAATATTATCTTTGGTAAAAACAACACGTTCAGGAAGGAGTACAATTCCATTTCCTTTCGCTTCATATTGATAACCTTGAACACTATTTGGTGATACCTCAACTTCACCAATATCAGGAACGTTAACTTTATCTCCTACGTTTAGTGTTCGGCCTTTTAAAAGTTCATTTGTTACAGCAATAGAAATTTCACCCTGTTTTACTACATCCCATAGACCAAATTGTTTTACTGTGCCGCGTTTTACATAAGGTCGCATGACATTTGGTGTACTAAAACCAACAATCGTAATTTTGTCATTTTTTAAGTTTTCCGCAGCTTGGGCGGCAGCAGGTAAGGCATTTGCATCAGGCGCAATAATAATATCTAAGTCTGGATAGGCCTTGATAATACCTTCTGCTGTTTGCAAAGATTTAATTGCATCATTATAACCAAACTGAGTCGTTACAATTTCCCATTCTGGATGTTCTTTACTGATTTTTGCTTTAGCAGCGTTCACCCATTGGTTTTGATCTGTTACTGTTGGACTAGAATAGAAAAAGGCAACTTTAGCTTTAGGTTTAGTGACTTGATTAGCGGCCATTTCAACTAGCATTGAACCAAGTTGTTCAGGTGTGCCTTGGTTGATATAGTAGCTTCGACATTCAGGTTTTACATCAGAGTCCCACGTAAGAATTTTTACACCTCTTTTCATTGCACGTTGTAATGTAGAACAAAGACCTTCAGGGGAAACCGCAGAAACGACAATTGCGTTATAGCCTTGATTCACAAAGTTATTAATTAATTGTACTTGGTTTGATACGCTTGGTTCTGTTGGGCCATCGTAGGTAACATTTACACCTAGTTTTTTACCCATTTCAGTCGCACCTTGGCCACCACTTGTAAAAAAGCCAACGCCAACGAGTTTAGGAATGAATGCGATTCTATCGGCAGCTTGTACAAAAGTAGCTGTTAAACCTAACATAATAGCCAGTGCGGTTGTTTTTAATTGCATTTTCATAGTGAGTCTCCTATTTTATAGTTGAACATTAATGAGATACTGCATAAATAAAAGTTAAAGATTAATTATAAAAGTCCTCCTTTATTTATTTTTGTTTTAAATAAAAAACATTCTTCTTAAGCCAATTCATAATAAAACTTCGATATATGCTGAATGATTTTCCAATTAGTACGATAATTAATAATGCTCCTGATAAAGCACTAGAAATTTCATTAGAGACACCAACCATTTGTAAACCCTGTTGTAGATAGCCAATTAATAGCGCAGCAATGGCTGTGCCAAGAACAGAACCCGCTCCACCATAGATATTTGCACCGCCTAATACAACAGCTGTAAGCACAGGCATTAATAATGAACTACCTAAGTCAGAACGAGCTGAGCCAAAATAGGATACTAGTAATATTCCAACAAATGCTGCAACGGCACCTAATAAACCGTAAATAATAAATAAGGTTTGTTTGATAGGTACGGCATTATAAATAGAAGTACGTTCATTTTGGCCAATTAAAAATATACTTCTGCCAATGACTGTTTTATGCATTAATAACCAGAATATTATGGCTATAATAATGAAGTAAATAATTGAAGTTGGAATGTTGAAAATACTTTGATTAGCGAAGTTTAATAAACTATCTGGAAAACCACCGATACCTTCATAACCAGTAGCGCCAGCAAACCCAGATAGCAATAAAGCTCCACCACCGTAAAGATACATTGTTCCTAGTGTAATGACGAGAGGATTAACTTTGGTGTACAAAATAAGACTTGCATTAAGTAACCCACATAAAATTCCAATGATAAAAGTAAGAAAAATAGCAATACTTAGAGGATAACCTAATTGAAATAAGACACCTAAAGATATAGCACAAAGACCGACAGTAGAACCAAAAGAAATATCCATACCGCCACTAACAATAATCAGTGTCAGTGGTAATGCCAACATTCCAATATAAATAAAGTCACTTGTGCTATATAACAAAATATTGATATCTAGCATTCTAGGGTTAAATAAACCAAATCCAATTATTTCTAAAATAACAAGAAAGAATAATGTTATTTCCCAGCTATATTTCTTTATCTGTAACATAATTTCTCCTTAATTTATTTAGTGTTAAGGAATCTGGAGTAACGTTGTAGTTTTAAGTTTTCACTAATCATTACTCTTATTCTTCCATCAAAAATTAATACACATAGTAAAACGAGTCCTGCAATAAAATTATTCCAATAAGCAGGAACTTTAAGTAAAACCAAGATCGTATCAATTTGTATCAGGAAGTAAGCGCCTAATACGGCACCGAGAATATTTCCTGTTCCACCAAGCAAACTAATTCCACCTAATACACAAGCAGCAATAGCTTTCATTTCTAAACCACTGCCAGTTGAGTTCGGAACAAAACCAATTTGTGAAGTGAATACTATTCCAGCGATGGCCGCCATTAATCCATTAATTGTAAATGCAAGGATTCGAATCTGATTTGTTTTCACACCAAGTTGTAATGCACCTTGTAGATTATCGCCTACGGCATAGAAATTGCGTCCATTTTGAGTACGAGTAAGAATGAAGTAAGAAATTAAAATAAGTATTAGTGTCATCCATCCAATGGGAGAGATAGATAACAAGTTAGGGGATGCAAGTAATTTTAAATCTTGTGGTAATCCTTCGATCCATTTACCACCAGTGATTAATAGCATTATTCCTTTGTACAAACCTAATGTACCTAGTGTGGCAACAATAGCAGGTATCTTTAATAAAGTAACAAGTATTCCATTAAATATTCCCGCTGCGATTCCACATAATAAAGTCATAAAAAATGCAGTAACCAGATTAAATTCAGCGTTAAAAAGACTACCCATAATTACAGCACATAGCCCCATTATTGAACCGATGGAAACATCAATGTTACGCGTTAAAATAACGAACGTTGTACCTAGTGCTAATAGGATAACAATAAGAGATGAATTAAAAATCATTGTTATTGTTTGCAAATGAAATCCATTACCTTCAAATCCAAGTAATAGAAAAAGAAATAAAATAGCAATTAGAATGGTTATTTCTCTATTGTTTTGAATGAATTTCCACATAGTTTGGTGTCTCCTTTGAAATTTATCCGCCAAATGCAAATTGCATAATCTTATCGCTATTTATTTGATCACCTTGCAAACTACAGTTAATTTCTCCATCATGCATAACAAGAACACGATCAGACATTTTCTCGATTTCTTCTAAGTCAGAAGAAATGAAAAGCACGGCAACATTTTGTTTAGCGACTGATTTGATAAGTTGATAGATATCAGCTCTTGCGCCAACATCAACACCGCGAGTAGGTTCATCAACGATCAGTAAACGTGGATTGGCTTCTAAACATTTAGCAATTAAGACTTTTTGCTGATTTCCACCAGATAGGGTGCGAATAGGTTGTTGTGGCATTGCATATTTTATACCCATCGCTCTTTTATAACGTTCTAAAGTAGCATTTTCTCTATTTTCATCTAGCCAGAATCCTTGATTGTAATAAGTGAGCGCACAGACATTCCAAGTAAGTGCCGCATCTAAATATAATCCTGAAGATTGCCGGTCTTCGGGAAGATAAACAATACCTTTTTGTAAACGCTGTTTTAATGAGAGAGAAGTAATATTTTCATTTTTAAATAAAATTTCACCGCACTTTGCTTTTCTTAAACCATATAAGGTTTCTGCAAGTTCTGTTCTACCAGCTCCTACAACACCAGCTAATCCAAGTATTTCACCAGGATAAAGATCAAAGGTGATATTTTTAAAACCTTCACCAGTTAAATGATTTACTTCAAGGATAGGAGAGTTAGTATCTTTAGTACGTAGATGACCAGGTAATTCTAACCAAAATTTTTGTGTTTCATTAAGCTGAGCATTTTTCAAGCTAGGCTTAATTGCGTTGATAATTTTTTCTTGAGTTAGGTCATTGGTTTTTCCTGTTAAAGCGATATATCCATCTCGCATAATACTAATGCGATGAGAGATCTGACATACTTCATTTAATTTATGGGAAATAAAAATGATACCTACACCTTTATCTAATAATGAATTAATTTTATTAAATAGATTTTCAGTTTCAGCAGGTGTTAAAGAAGCTGTGGGCTCATCAAGAATAAGCAAACTTGCGTTACGCATTAGTCCGCGCATTATTTCCACAAGTTGTTGATCTGCAACTTCTAAAGATCCTGCTTGCATATCAAGAGACAAATGAGAGTTTAGCTCTTTCAGCAATTCATTTAGTTTTTCTTCATTTTCTTTATGACGGGGTAAACTAAAAAGGATATTTTCTTTTACGGTTAAATTTGGAAAGAGCAGAGGTTCTTGTGGAACAAGATAGATTCCAAGACGATGTGCTTTCTGTGGGGAAAGTCTAGTCTGAATTTCACCACCAATTTTTATTGTGCCACTATCAGCAGATTGGATACCAGCGATAATTTTCATTAATGTTGATTTTCCAGCGCCATTCCCACCTAATAGTGAGTGAATTTCACCAGCATATACAGAAAAATCTATATCTTTAAGAACTTCTACGCCTGAAAAGGATTTGCTGATATTATGTACATCTAATAAACATTTTTTCATTGAAGATTCATTATGCATAAGATGTTACCTTTAATGATTGAACAAATGTGAAATCTGAAATTCAATTTATCATAATGTTAGTTCCAAACATAAAATAAATCTGTGATCAAGATCTCATATTCAGATTATTTACCCTATAAATGGAAGTTTTTATCTAAAAAGTGATCTTTGTCACAGTATTTGAAAAAATTGAAAATGAACAATTGATATTTTTATGATTCATATGAATAATATTTGTGAGTAGAAAATGAATGAAAAAAGACAAGAAATGAACGCATTATCTCATTCAATGACAGAAGAAGAGCTTTTAGCTCGTATTGCTTGGTTTTATTACCAAGATAATTTAACACAAGGTGAAATTGGAGAAAGACTAGGATTACCTAGGCTAAAAGTTTCTCGACTGTTAGAAAGAGGGCGTCAGCATGGGATTATTAAAGTTCAGATTAACTCTCGGTTTACTGGATGCTTAGAATTAGAACAGGCTTTACAACAACGTTTTGATTTGAAATATATTCGAATTTTACCAGAGCTAGAACAACATGATCTGAATGAACGCTTAGGAATTGGAGCTGCGCAATTATTAATGTCCTTACTCAAGCCTAATCAACTTTTATCCATTGGGTTTGGGGAAACCATTATGCAGACTATCAAATATAGCAATGATTTTATTACTCAGAATCAAATTAAACTGATTACCTTATCTGGTGGGGTTGGTCCCTATATGAAAGGTATTGGCCAATTGGATGGCTCTTGTTCCGTGAGTATTATCCCAGCTCCGTTAAGGGCTTCATCAATAGAAGCGGCTAAATTATTTAAAAAAGAAGCTTGTGTTAGGGATATTATGCTTGCAGCTTGTAGTGCTGATGTCGCAATCGTTGGTATTGGAGCAACGCGGCAGCGAGGACAAGCAACATTATTGCGTTCAGGTTATATAACAGAAGAAAAGCAGCAAACAATTAGATCAAAAGGTGCTGTAGGAGATATTCTTGGTTATTTTATGCAAAAAGATGGCACATTACAGCCTGATATGCCATTGCATGAAGAGTTAATCAGTGTTTCTTTAGATAACTTGCAAAAAATTCCTAATGTAATTGGTATTGCAGGTGGAGAAAATAAGGTCGAAGCTATCCTAAGTGCATTATATGGGAAGCATATCAATTCATTGGTAACAGAAGAAAAAACGGCTCGTATGATCCTTGCACACCTTGTCTAGATGTTATAAGTGCGGTTGATTTTTTAGCGTTTTTTCAAGATTATTCAGGAGGGAACATGGAAAAGAAATCAGCCTATTTAATGGCATTAGATGCAGGAACAGGGAGTATTAGAGCGGTTATTTTTGATTTAGAAGGAAATCAAATTGGTGCAGCACAATACGAATGGAGTCATTTAAGCGATCCAAATATCCCAGGATCAATGGAGTTTGATTTAGAACATAATTGGGATTTAGCTTGTAAAAGTATTTCGACAGTATTAGATAAAACGAAAATAAGTCCCGATCAGATTTTAGCAATTTCGACCTGTTCAATGCGTGAAGGTATTGTCTTATACGATGAAAAACAGCAACCAATTTGGGCTTGTGGTAATGTTGATGCTAGAGCAACCCAAGAGGTGAATGAATTAAAAGAGCTTTATAATCATACATTTGAAGAAACACTTTATCATATTTCAGGCCAAACTTTGGCATTAAGTGCTGTACCAAGATTATTATGGCTCGCCCATCACCGTAGTGATATTTATCGAAAAACCAAAGCGATAACCATGATTAGCGATTGGCTCGGATTTATGCTAAGTGGGCAGCTTGCGGTAGAACCTTCTAATGCGGGAACTACGGGGATGTTGGATTTGCATACTCGCCAATGGTCTCCAATGCTGTTAGATATGGCGGGATTAAACTCTACTATTTTGCCTCCAGTTAAGGAAACAGGTGAAGTCTTAGGGCAGGTTACAAAGCAAGCAGCGGAAATAACAGGATTGAAAGAGGGAACACCAGTCATTGTAGGTGGCGGAGATGTTCAGCTGGGGTGTTTAGGGTTAGGTATTACAGAGCCTTCACAGGCGGCGATTATTGGGGGGACTTTTTGGCAACAAGTGGTAAATCTGCCAGCCCCACAGACAGATCCTGAAATGAATATTCGTATAAATCCTTATGTCATTTCTCCCTTAGTTCAAGCTGAATCTATTAGTTTTTTCACTGGATTAACGATGCGTTGGTTTAGAGATGTTTTTTGTGAAGAAGAAAAACATTTAGCTGAAAAACTTGGCGTTGATGCTTATAGCTTACTCGAACAAATGGCAGAAAAGGTACCTGCTGGAGCAAATGATGTTATACCTATTTTTTCTGATGCGATGCATTTTAAATCTTGGTATCACGCAGCACCATCATTTATTAATCTTTCGATTGATCCAGAAAAATGCAATAAACCTGTTTTATTTAGAGCATTAGAAGAAAACGCAGCGGTAGTATCTTCTTATAATTTAGATCAGGTAGAAAAATTTTCTAAAGTTAAACTAAAAGAAATTGTTTTTGCTGGTGGCGGAGCTAAAGGAAAATTATGGAGTCAAATCCTTGCTGATGTTACAGGACTGATTGTAAATATTCCTGTAGTAAAAGAGGCAACTGCATTAGGTTGTGCGATTGCAGCAGGTGTTGGCGTTGGGGTTTATTCTTCTTTGGCCGAAGCAGGAAAAAAACTTGTCAGATTTGAACGAAAACATATACCAAACCCTAAAAATTATGAGCTTTATCAGCAGCGCAAACAACAATGGGCTGAAGTTTATCAGAAACAATTACAACTTGTAGATGAAGGATTAACCACATCATTGTGGAAAGCACCAGGTGTAAAATAATCATTCAGCCCAATAAAAAACCTAGCCATCAAGCTAGGTTTTTTATTGGAATGAAATCAGATTAAAGTTCATCAAACAAAGGTGCTACATCAGGCATTACACCGCGCCACAAATAAAAGGCGTGGGCGGCTTGGCCGACGAGCATTCCGAAGCCATCGCTGTAATGTTGTGCGCCTTGTTGTTTGGCGAGGGCAATAAATGGCGTGTCTGTGCCTTTGCTGTATTGCATATCGTACACCGCGCCAGCTTGTTGCAAAATGTTGGGGGCAATCGCCACTGATCTGCACCCCAAAAGTTGGACTTATTATCCAACAGACAAAGGTGCAGATTTT
>NZ_JPXY01000049.1:0-26065 GCF_000771895.1 Gallibacterium genomosp. 2 | reverse complement strand
CAGAAGTTTACGTATTATCAAAAGAAGAAGGTGGACGTCACACACCATTCTTCAAAGGTTATCGTCCACAGTTCTATTTCCGTACAACTGACGTAACTGGAACAATCGAGTTACCGGAAGGCGTAGAAATGGTAATGCCAGGAGATAACGTGAAGATGACAGTAAGCTTAATCCACCCGATTGCGATGGATCAAGGTTTACGTTTTGCGATCCGTGAAGGTGGCCGTACAGTAGGTGCCGGCGTGGTAGCGAAAATCATCAAATAATTAGATTTGACAATAGAGAGTAATTTGAAACCCGTCTTCTAGGCGGGTTTTTTTATTAAGAAAATTAAGGATATAACGCCATATTATATTGGTTTATTTTGTTTTAGAATTGCATACTATTTATTTAGGTTATATTACTTATTAAGATAACAATTTTTATCAATTATAAAGTTAAATTAATAGAATTACTGATGAAATTAAATCAACAACAGCAACAGGCCGTAACAACTATTGACACTCCTTGTCTTGTTCTTGCTGGGGCAGGTTCAGGGAAAACACGAGTTATCATTAATAAAATTGCTTATTTGATAGAACATTGTAACTATTCCCCCACTAAAATTGCTGCGGTTACTTTTACTAATAAGGCAGCACGAGAAATGAAAGAGCGTGTGGCGCATTCTATTGGTATGAAAAAGAGTAAAGGATTAACGGTTTGTACGTTTCATACATTAGGCTTTGATTTTGTCAAAAAAGAACATCAGGCTTTATCTTTTAAGTCAAGCATTACTTTATTTGATGAACACGATCAGTTGGCACTACTAAAAGAGTTGACCAAAATTTCCTTGCAAGCGGATAAAGACAAATTAAATCAATTAGTTAATTATATTTCTTTATGTAAAAATAATTTGATCTTGCCGAATGAGGCGATGAAATTAGCTAAAAATGAAGTTGAACATCTATTTGCATCATATTATCAGCAATATATGGCGCAAATGCAGGCTTTGAATGCAGTAGATTTTGATGATTTGATTATGTTACCAACGTTGGTGTTGCGTACTAATGATACGATTAGAGAAAAATGGCAAGAAAAGATTCAATATTTATTAGTTGATGAGTATCAGGATACTAATACTAGCCAGTATGAATTGATCAAATTGCTTGTTGGTAAAGCGGCAAAATTTACAGTGGTTGGTGATGATGATCAATCTATTTATTCTTGGAGAGGCGCTAATCCGGAAAATATTGTTCGTTTGAGGGACGATTTTCCGATATTGTCAGTGATTAAATTAGAACAAAATTATCGTTCTACACAACGTATTTTACATTGTGCCAATATATTAATTGATAATAATGATCATATTTTTTCTAAGCGATTGTTTTCTAATTTAGGAACTGGGAATTTATTGCAAGTTATTGAAGCGCAAAATGAAGAACACGAGGCAGAACGTGTTGTGGCGGAGTTGATGTCTCACCGGTTTTTAAATAAAACAGCTTACCGAGATTATGCAATTTTATATAGAGGGAATCATCAATCACGTTTGTTAGAAAAAACCTTAATGCAAAATAGAATTCCTTATAAAATTTCAGGAGGGACATCTTTTTTTTCTCGTGTTGAAATTAAGGATATTATGGCGTATTTGCGGCTGTTGGTAAATCAAGATGATGATGCGGCCTTTATTCGTATTATCAATACGCCAAGACGAGAAATTGGATCAGCAACCTTAGAAAAATTAGGATTGTTAGCAAAAGAGAAACATTGTTCGTTATTTGAAGCAATTTTTGATTTTGAGTTATTGCAACGAGTAACAGCAAAAGCTTATACAGCATTGCAAGATTTTGCGGAATGGGTGGTCAAGGCTTCAGATGAAGTAGTGAGAGGAGAGGCGCAAGAAGCAATTAAAGCAATGTTCTCCCATATTCAATATGAAAATTATCTTTATGAACAGGCTTCAAATCTCAAAGTTGCAGAGATACAAACTAAAAATGTAGCAACTTTATTGCAATGGGTTGATAGTATGCTGCAAGGAGATGAATTTAACGAGCCACTAACTTTATCACAGGCAATATTACGTTTAACCCTACGTGATATGATGGAGCGTAGCGAGAATGAGGAAGAAGGGGATCAAGTACAATTGATGACATTACACGCTTCTAAAGGCTTAGAGTTTCCTTATGTCTATTTAATTGGAATGGAAGAAGGGATCTTACCTCATCAAAATTCAATTGATGATGATAATATTGAAGAAGAACGTCGTCTCGCTTATGTTGGAATTACTCGAGCGCAAAAAGAGTTAACCTTTTCTTGTTGTAAAAGACGCAAACAGATGGGAGAGCTAGTAAAAATGGAGCCTAGCCGATTTTTATTAGAGTTACCACAAGATTATTTGCAATGGGAAAGAGATAAAGCACCATTAACAGAAGTTGAGAAAAAACAAAAGCAACAGGTAGGTTTTGCACGATTGAAAGCTTTGTTAGAGGATTAAATATAGGTATTGGGTTGGTTATAAATTAGATATTTTGATGATAATCTACGCAACCAATCCTAAAATAGAGTTCATTTGAAAAAAAGCGTTGACTTATTTTTTAAAATCCATATTATAGCGACTCAACTGAATGAGGTGAGATGGCCGAGAGGCTGAAGGCGCACCCCTGCTAAGGGTGTATAGGGGAGACTCTATCGAGGGTTCGAATCCCTCTCTCACCGCCATTTATTCGACGCATCCGTAGCTCAGCTGGATAGAGTACTCGGCTACGAACCGAGCGGTCAGAGGTTCGAATCCTCTCGGATGCGCCATTTACTCGCTACTCTAGAGTAATTAAAGAATGAGTGTTATAATCGGCAAATCAAAAATTATCTGCGCACCCGTAGCTCAGCTGGATAGAGTACTCGGCTACGAACCGAGCGGTCAAAGGTTCGAATCCTTTCGGGTGCGCCATTTCATTTCTTAATTTCAAATGTTTCATATCATTTCTAATTGAAAAATTTTTCTTCATAGCAGTTTCTTTTAATTCAAAAATGCCTTTATCCAAAGAACTATTTATTTTTAATTTTTTATTGACATTAATTCCTATTTACAATAAGTTATCCAAAAATATGCAATTTATTCTCATTTATATTTTAAGGGGTAATTTATGTTCCAATTGAAAAAATTAGTGCTTGCTACATTGATTTCATCAACCGTTTTATTTTCTCAAGCAGCTGTTGCAGCGCCAGTGGATTTATCACAAGAAACTAAGCAATATCAGACATTTGTCATAGAACAAATTGATGAATTGGTTAAAGGTACAGAGCAATTTGTAGCCGCTTTAAAAACAGGTAAGGTTGAAGAGGCGAAAAAACTGTATCCATTAGTCAGAATGTATTACGAGCGTTCAGAACCTATCGCTGAAAGTTTTGGTGATTTAGATCCACGCATTGATGCACGTGAAGCAGATTTGGAAGAAAATCAAATTTGGAGTGGTTTCCATAAAATTGAAAAGATTTTATGGACAGAAAATACCACTAAAGGAACAGAACAAATTGCCGATCAATTATTAAATGATGTCAAAGAGTTGCGTGCTAAAGTGCCGACTGTAGAAGTTACCGGCGATTTAATGGTTCAAGGTGCAGTTGATTTATTAAATGAGGTCTCTACCAGCAAGATTACTGGCGAAGAAGAAATTTTCTCACATACCGATCTTTATGATTTTAAAGCTAATGTTGAAGGTGCAGAAAAAATTTATCAAATTTTGAGAGCAAAATTAGCTCAGAAGGATGAAAAGAGGGTAAAAGAGTTGGATAAACAGTTTGCGAATGTAAATGCCTTATTAGATAAATACAGAGTTGGTGAAAATGGCTATAAAGCCTATACTGAGTTGTCTAAACAGGATACGCGTGAATTAGCTGAAGCTGTAAATAAACTTGGCGAACCGCTTGCACATATGGGTGTCATTCTTGATGAAAGTAATTAATTTTAACTAATTTTTTTCTTAACCACTGCGTTAATTTGCAGTGGTTTTTCCTTTTTGAAGGGGGGAGCAAATGAAAAGCAATGATTTAACAGTACAACGACCAACAAATAATCTACGTCGTCAATTTTTAAAAAGATCAGGTTTAATGCTTGGTGGCAGTTTAATCGGTTCGGGATTAAGTATGAGTGTAGCAGCAGATGATAATCATTCTGTCGCTGAAAAACACTGTCTTTCCGATATTACTTACCCATTTTATGGAGAACACCAACAAGGAATTATTACCCCACAACAGACTTATGTCTATTTTTTGGTGTTGGATTTAGCAACGGAAAGTCTTGATGAAGTAAGAGAAGTATTCAAAACTTGGACAGCCTATTCCGCACGTCTAACGCAAGGCAAAAATGTAAAAGAATATGCTAAAAATCATTTTGTACCGCCGGCGGATACCGGAGAAGCGGATGATCTTTCTGCGTATGGTTTGACGATCACTTTCGGAGTTTCTCCGTCATTTTTGCAGAAGTTAGGCTTGCAGGATAAAGCGCCGAAAGAGCTGAAAGATCTGCCGTTATTTCCACGCGATCAGTTGAAAGAAGAGTTTAGTGGCGGTGATATTTGTATTCAATCTTGTGCCAATGATGCACAAGTGGCTTTTCACGCTGTGCGTCAATTAGTCAGAGTGGCTCGCTCTAATGTAACGATGAAATGGAGTCAAGCAGGTTTTATTTCGGCGGATAAACCAACCGATACCCCTCGTAACTTGTTTGGTTTTAAAGATGGTACGGCAAATGCTAATACCGTTAAAGATCTTGATGGGCAAGTATGGGTAGATCAACCCGATTGGCTGAAAGGCGGTAGTTATTTGATAGTGCGTAAAATAGTGATGCATTTGGAAACTTGGGATAGAACCAGTTATAAAGAACAAGAACGCACTTTTGGTCGTCACCGTATTTCAGGTGCGCCGATTGGCGAAAAAGAGGAATTTGCACCATTGGATCTGGATAAACTTAATCATCACGGTAAACCAATGATTCCGGACGATTCACATTCTGCATTGGCACATAAAACCGGAAAACAGATGTTACGTCGAGCTTATTCTTATTCAGATGGTATTAATCTTCGCACCGGACAGTTTGACAGTGGCTTGCTTTTTATTTGCTATCAAAAAGATCCGGAACAGTTCATTACTATCCAAAATGCATTAGGTAATGTTGATCGTTTGAATGAATATATTACCCATATCGGTAGTGGGCTATTTGCTTGTTTTGGTGGCGTGAAAGAAGGTGAATTTATTGGGCAAGCATTGTTAGGAGCTTAAATAAAATGAAAATAAGAGGAGTCATAAAATATCTGTGGCTGTTTTTTAGTTTAATTTTTTTCAGCTCTCTACCGGCAACAGCTGAACAAAAGATAAATCTTAGCCCGTTATTTATCCAGCTTTCTGATGCAATGAGTGCAGTGAAAGAAAATAATACATTGCAAGCAAAGCAAGATTTAAATGCGATTCAAGAGCAATTTATTGCGATTGAACAACACAACTCTTCAGCAGGTAAAAATGTATTGTTGAGTCTGTCTGATGCATTGAATAACACCGATATTGAGCATTTAAATCAACTTTCAGTCGCCTTATTAGCATTTGATAAAGAGCAACATCCTTTAGATATTGCTCAACAAAAGCAACGCTTTAAAAAACGGATTGTGCCAGCCTTTGAACATTGGCAGCAAGTTGTGGCAAAAAATAAATTGTCGCCGGATATTGAACAGCTAAAACAACAGTATCGCCTATTTAATAGCATTTGGACTAAAAATGAGAGTTTAGTGCGTGATGTTGATATGGCGTATTACGGAAAAATTGAAACAGCGTTGGCACTCTTACGAGTGGCGATAGAAACTGAACCGTTGGATTATCAACGGATTGAAAGTAATACTGCAAAAATTGAGGTTCAATTTGATGATTTTGTCAGTGGCAAAAAAGCGCAAGCAGTTACCACCAACTATCAATTAAATGATGGCATCAATCTGTTACGAGAAGGATTACAAGCGTTTGAACAGCAGGATAATGCAACAGCGCAAGAAAAACTGACAACTTTTATTGAGATTTGGCCAAGTATTGAGGGAGATGTTAGCACCAGAAATGGTTCGTTATATAGTAAGGTAGAGAGCCAAGTGCCGGTGATTTTGGCTAAAGGCAGTGAAGCTAAATATCAAACGGAGTTAAAGCAGATTATTACGCAACTGGTTGAAATTAATCCTGCTGCCGGTTACAGCGCACTGGATGCAATGCTGATTTTATTACGTGAAGGTTTGGAAGCGTTGTTGGTGGTAATGGCATTAGTAAGTGCGTTGCGTGTTGCCAATCGTCCTCAAGGTTATAAATGGGTTGGCGGTGGTGTGATAGCCGGTTTAGTGCTCAGTTTAGTGGCTGCTTTTGCCTTACAACGACTATTTCCGAGTTCCAGCTCGGGAACAAATCGAGAAATTATTGAAGGCGCGGTCGGTATTGTCGCTGTTTTGATGATTTTAACTATCGGTGCGTGGCTACATAGCAAATCATCGTTAAATGCGTGGCAGGCATATATTAAAAAACATATAAATAAAGCGTTGACGACAGGCAGTTTTATCTCGTTATTTGCATTGAGTTTTCTGTCAGTATTCAGAGAAGGTGCGGAAACCATTTTGTTCTATGTCGGTATTTTGCCGAATATCAGCACAGAATCTTTTGCCCTTGGTGTTGGTATAGCGGTGATTTTATTGGCGATATTGGCGGTGGTGATTTTAAAAAGTTCAGTCAAATTGCCGGTGCCGACAATGTTCAAGATTTTAACTTGGGTATTGTATATTTTAGGTTTCAAAATTCTTGGTGTCAGTGTGCACGCATTACAACTTACAGCGGTGTTACCAACAACGATTATCGATATTTTACCGAATATTGAATGGCTGGGATTTTATGCCACATTACAAACTATCATTGCGCAATTAGTTTATATCGCATTGATTTTATTGTTGCAAAGATGGTTAAAACGGCAGAATACTTGATCCGTGCTTAAATAATGTCAGGGGGAAGATTGTGATGATTTTCCCCTTTTCTTTTTTTAGAATCATTGAATTTCAGCTACAATGCAGATTAAAAAATTGTGGGATAAGAAAATAGAAAATGTTTACCGTCTATTACGCCAACCAGCTTGAAAATCAAAAACATCTGTTAGTTCGATTATTGGAAGTGCAACCCTTACAGGATCCATTTGCCGAAAATGTGATTTTGGTGCAAAGCCCCGGAATGGCGCAATGGTTACAACTTCAGTTAGCAGAACATTTTTCTATCGCAGCGAATTTTGCTTTTCCAATGCCATCATCATTTATTTGGAAACTGTATAAACAGAATATTGCAGAGATCAGCGAACAAAACCCATTTAATAAATCGGCTATGGTTTGGCGTTTAATGCGAATTATTCCGACATTATTGCATTTACCGGCGTTTTCGCGCTTGAATGATTATTTAGGCAGCGCGCCTGAGCAAAATAAATTGTTTCATTTAGCGGAAAAAATTGCCGATCTTTTTGACCAATATTTGGTTTATCGTCCGGAGTGGATCAATCAATGGCAAACAGCAGATTGGCAGCAGATGACGACAAGTTTTGTTCAGCAATTATCGCCTCGCTTTAAGCCTATTGCGGATAATATTATGAATGATATCAGTTGGCAGGTGCTGTTATGGCAGGCATTGGTGGCGGATATTCAACAACATTATCCCGAACAGCAGATATGGCATCGCGCTAATTTGTATCAAACCTTTTTGGAGCAATTACAGCAAGGATATTGCCCGAAAAATTTACCAACGCGTATTATCGTGTTTGGCATTTCCGCAATGCCGCCAATGTTTTTGTCTATTTTGTCTGCATTGAGCCAATATATTGATATTCATCTCTTTTTTAATAGTCCAAGCCGTTATTATTGGGGAGATTTAATCGATCATCGCTATTTAGAAAAATTAAAGCAAAAAATTCAAACAGAGAGCAAAGAGATCCAGACACCTTATGATGAAACTTTAGCGGTGGGGAATCCGTTATTAGCATCGTGGGGCAAATTAGGGCGAGATTTTCTTTACCAATTAACACAGTTGGAACCAAACGATATTGAGGTGTATAACGCGCCTGAAGGTGGTCAACTGTTGCAACAGCTACAACGACAAATTTTGGAGTTAACGCCGACGGCATCGGCAATATTGCACTATCAAGCGGGAGATGATTCGATAACGCTGCACGCCTGTCATAGTCCAATGCGTGAAGTGGAGGTGCTACGTGATAATCTGCTGGCAATGTTTGAGCAAGATCCGACATTGACACCGAAAGATATTGTGGTGATGGTGGCGGACATTGATCGCTATACGCCTTATATTCAGGCGGTTTTTTCACAATATCAAGAAGAGGATAAACGTTATATCCCGTTTTCTATTTCGGATAGAAAGGTGACGGAAAGTGATGTGTTGATTTCCACTTTCTTACAACTGTTTACACTAAAAGAATCGCGTTTTTCCAGCGATATTGTGCTCTCGATATTAGATGTGCCGGCAATTCGTCAACGTTTTGAGATAGATTTGGGTGAATTGCAAACGATTCGAGATTGGGTAACGCAATCCGGTATTCGTTTCGGTTTAGACAAGTATGATCAGGAGCCGGTACCGAATTATAATGCTTGGCAAAACGGCATTGAGCGGATGTTATTGGGTTATGCGTTGAAGAGTGAGTCCGGCATTTGGCAAGATGCTATCGGTTTCGATTATAGTGAAGGATTACAAGGGAAATTAGCCGGTAAATTGGCACATTTCTTTCACGCGTTACAACAGTGGCAACAAAAAGCGAGCCAAAATTTAATGGCAGAAGAGTGGCGAACAGCGATTCTGCAATTAATAGATACGTTATTTAATGCCGGTGAACAGCCGATGGTGATTGCATTGTTGAAGCAAACTGTTCATCAAGTAATTGATATTATTAATGAAGCAGATTATCCACAAACTATTGACGCAGCAATTATTGGTGAATTATTGCAACAAAAACTCAATGAACAGGATAACAGTCTGCATTTCCTTTTAGGCAAACTGAATTTTTGTACTTTATTACCAATGCGCGCGATCCCGTTTAAGGTGATTTGCTTGTTGGGAATGAATGATGTTGATTTTCCACGACAATTACCAAATAACAGTTTTGATTTGATGCAGTATCAAACCCAAAAAGGGGATCGTTCACGGCGAGAAGATGACTGTTATCTCTTTTTGGAAGCGCTATTATCCGCACGACAAAAACTTTATATCAGTTATGTTGGCTATTCGATAGTGGATAATACAGAATATGAACCTTCAGTGTTGGTGAATCAGTTATGGGATTATATGGCGGATCATTTATCACATCCGGATGATCTCAAACAGCTACGATTCAGCTATCCAATGACCGTGTTCAGTGAGCATAATTTTTTAGCACCACATTTCTCCTATGCACAAGAGTGGTTGCCGATTGCGCAAGCACAGCAGCAACAACAGCATCCATTAAGAGAATTTGATCAAACATTATTGCAACAAGAGAATGGCAGTCATCAGACTACAGTCGAACTCGATGATCTGCAACAATTTGTTATCGCACCCATTAAATATTTCTTTGAACAGCGTTTAGGCGTTTATCTCAATGAAAATGAACAGGAACGTGTTGAAAGTGAAGTGTTTGAATTGACAGCGCTGGCGCAATATCAACTGAAACAACGTTTATTTGAAAACGAACCGCAAAATAGCACATTAGAGTTTGAAAAAGCGCAACGAGAGGGAATGTTGCCACGGGCAGAGTTTGCTTTTTTACAACAAGCGGAATTAGAGCAGAGTTGCCATCTATTGCGACAAGCAACGGCGCAGTATCAACAGCAAGCAGCGGATTCCGTGATGGTGGATGTAACGTTTGGGCTTGATGGGCAAGAGGTGAGACTGCAAGGTCAGATTGACCATAATTACCAACAGCAGTATGTCGATTGGCGTATTGGTAAAATTCGTGATCAGGATGTTCTCAAATTATGGCTGAATCACCTTATTTTATCAGCGATGGGGCAGGCAACAGACAGTCGATTTATTGGCATAAATAAAGGCAATATAGAGACAACGACTTTTTCTGCTATCGATCAAAACAAGGCAATGGCACAAGTTGCGATTTATTTACAGGATTTCTTGCAGGCACAAGGGCAAATCTGTATTTTGCCGACAACAGACTTCCAGCAATATCAAAAGTTGTTTGCAGAGGAAAACAGTGGAGAAGCGCAGTTATATCGCCAATTAATGGAACAGCAGAGCGGCAATGAGTTTGATAAATCTCAACCATATTGGCAACGGTTATTGGTTCAGACTAAAAATTTGGATTATACAGCCATTAAGCAACGTTTTACTGATTGGTTTGCACAAATGTTGGAACAACTTGAAGATAATGCAACATCATAGCAAGTTGCGGCTGTAAAATGACGCATAAAAAAGCACCGCGATGATTGTTCATTGCGGTGTCTTTTTAAGCAAATAATTGATTAAGCAACAATAATACGTTTCATATCTTTCATATAACCACGTAATTTTTGTCCTACTTTTTCAATCGGATGATTGCGGATGGCTTCGTTCACATCACGCAAAGTAATATTATCAATTTCAACAGTTGGGGTTGGTTCGCCCAAATCACCTTTTTGTAATTGAGGAACTAATTTTTCACGCATAATTGGAGTCGCCACATTCGCGAATAAATAGTTACCATATTCTGCGGTGTCTGAAATGACCACGTTCATTTCGTATAAACGTTTACGCGCGATAGTGTTAGCGATTAACGGCAATTCGTGAAGAGATTCATAGTAAGCGGATTCCTCAATGATACCACTTGAAACCATAGTATCGAACGCCAATTCCACGCCGGCTTTTGCCATTGCAATCATTAATACGCCATTATCGAAGTATTCTTGTTCTTTGATTTTTCCTTCATATTTAGGTGCATTTTCAAAGGCGGATTTACCGGTTTCTTCACGCCAAGTTAACAATTTTTTATCGCCGTTTGCCCAGTCTTCCATCATCACACGGGAGAATTCACCACTGATAATATCATCCATATGTTTTTGGAATAATGGGGTAAGCATTGCTTTAATCTGTTCTGAAAGTTCAAATGCACGCAATTTTGCACTATTGGATAGACGATCCATCATTAAAGTGATACCGCCAAGTTTTAATGCTTCAGTGATGGTTTCCCAACCGAATTGAACTAATTGTGCGGCATAAGCAGGATCTTTTCCATCGGCTACCAATTTGTCGTAACAAATTAATGAACCGGCTTGTAACATACCGCAAAGAATGGTTTGTTCGCCCATTAAGTCGGATTTCACTTCAGCAACGAAGGAAGATTCCAATACGCCGGCACGATGACCACCGGTTGCCGCTGCCCAAGCTTTGGCAATTGCCATACCTTCGCCTTTAGGGTCATTTTCAGGGTGAACAGCGATCAAAGTCGGAACACCAAAACCGCGCTTATATTCTTCGCGCACTTCAGTACCTGGGCATTTAGGCGCAACCATTACCACCGTAATATCTGGACGAATCTGTTCACCGACCTCAACAATATTTAAACCGTGTGAATAACCCAAAGCAGATCCTTGTTTCATTAGTGGCATTACTGCTTGAACAACATTGCTGTGTTGTTTATCCGGAGTTAAGTTAATTACCAAATCCGCTTGTGGAATTAATTCTTCATAACTACCGACAACAAAACCATTTTCTGACGCACGCTGGAATGAAGCGCGTTTTTCGGCAATCGCCTCTTTACGTAACGCATAGCTAATATCCAAACCGGAATCGCGCATATTTAAACCTTGGTTTAAGCCTTGTGCCCCACAACCTACGATAACGATTTTTTTACCTTTAAGAAAGTTGGCTTCATCGGCGAATTCGCTGCGATCCATAAAACGGCAGCGACCTAATTGATCTAATTTTTGACGTAAATTCAAAGTATTGAAGTAGTTTGCCATAATTGCTCCTGAATAAGTGATTTCTAGTAATGAATAAATTCAGTATAAGTCTTTTTTTTGTTGCGTAAATTGATATTATTAAAATTAATGATTGCAACTATTGCAATAATTGTAACTTTTAACTTAAATTTGGAACTGGATATGGATTTACAACAAATCAAATTATTTTTGCACCTTTGTGAAAGTAAAAATTTTGCTAGAACTGCCGCGGTGAATTATCTTAGTCCTTCGACACTTTCCCGACAAATTCAACGTTTAGAACAGGAAATCGGTAAGCCATTGTTTTGGCGAGATAATCGTTCCGTGGAATTAACGCCGATTGGAGAGCGTTTCCGCCAATTTGCGGAAAAAACACAGCAGGATTGGCGGCTTTTTCTACAAAATATTCAACCGGATAATCACGATCTTTCGGGAGAAATTCGTTTGTTTTGTTCCGTTACCGCCAGTTACAGCCATTTACCGGAAATTTTGACGCAATTTCGGCAACAATATCCGAAAGTAGAAATTCAACTTACAACAGGCGATCCGGCATTAGCAGTGCAACAGGTACAGAGCCGACAGGCTGATTTAGCGATTGCCGGAGAACCGGAACAGTTACCGGAGAATCTCATTTTTCATCAAATAGATTTGTTGCCGTTTTCACTAATTGCTCCAAAAGTAGCTTGTGTTGCCAATCAATTATTGCAACAAACACTGATTCCGTGGCAAGAAATTCCATTCATTGTGCCGGTTGAAGGACCGGCAAGAAAAAAAATTGAGCAATGGTTTCAGCAAAAGGGAATAAAACATCCGAAAATTTATGCGACTGTTGCCGGTCATGAAGGCATTGTGCCGATGGTGGCGATGGGCTTCGGCTTAGCGTTATTGCCTGATGTGGTTATTGCCCATAACCCAATGAATACACAAATCACTTATCTCAATATTGAGCCGGAAATTGATCGATTATCTTTAGGCATCTGCGTTAATCGGAAAAATTTACAAAATCCGGTGGTGAACGCGTTTTGGTTGGGGATGATAGGAGCTCACAACGGACTTTCAATCAATAATGCTTCGTGAATAGTGATGATTGCCAATGTGATATAGGAGCGGATCATCTTTTCCCAGCGAATGATTTTTACCTGTTCAAGTAATGAATCTTGAGTAGGTTTTGGTGGCGGATCTTTAATAAAAAGAGAATCTTTAATGCAGTTGAGTTGTTGCACAAAATCCAACAGCAAAGGATCGCTGAAAGAGAGCTCTTGAGTTTGGTTGTTGATAATCTCTTTAAGTTTTAGAAATTGTTCAATATCTTCAAAAATGTCTTTAGAGATCACGCCTAAACCTAACAACACTTTTAAACGGATTTTAAAGTCAAATAAAGGACCTGAATGCTCGAACAGCGATTCGATCACTGATTCAACAACAAAATCCGTTTTGCGGAACACTTTGTTGATCAGTTGATCCAACGCCTCTTCAAAAACCGTTACCGCAGCAATGATTAACCCTCTTGCGGTGGTAACTTCATTAAGTTTTTCCTCGATCATTTAAGTCCTTTAATATCATCAAGAAATTATTTTTTCAATGATGCGTAATTTTGTGCAATTTCCTCAAAAATTGCTTGGTCATTTAATCCGGTATATTGTTCTAATGTTTTAGTAATCCCTTGATCGGCAATAGATTTTTGTAATTCTACTGCTTGCGGATCATTTGCATTAGTGTAGCACAATGCGGCAGCAATTGCTTTGCATAACATTGGGTGAGGAAGTTGATATTCCAAGGTGCCACGTAACGGTTTGATTAAACGATCGTTATAGCCGAGTTTGCGGATAGGTTCGCGGCCAACACGATCTACATCATCGGTAAGGTACGGATTAGCAAAACGTTTTAGAATTTTTTCAATATAAGCGGCGTGGGCAGCCGGATCGAATTGATAACGCTTGATTAATACTGCACCGCTTTCTTGCATTACGGTTTTAACTTGTTGTTTGATATTTTCATCATCAATCGATTGTTTAACGAATTGGTATCCGGCAAGTTTTCCTAGATAAGCAGTAACGGCGTGGCCGGTATTCAAGGTAAATAATTTACGCTCAATAAATGCCATTAAATTATCGGTACGTTCCATACCTGGAATGTTCGGAATATCGCCTTTAAATTGAGTTTCATCCACAATCCATTCGCTGAATTCTTCGACCGTAACCTGTAATGGATCTTCACTGTTTGCTTCAACAGGTGGCACAATTCTATCCACAGCAGAATCAACAAAGCCAACATATTTTTCAATAAGTTGTTGTTCTGCTTCGGAAAGGTGAGAATAAACGTGTTCTTTTAACGCACTGGTTCCACGAACCATATTTTCACAAGCGATAATGTTTAATGGTTGATGATTACCGTTTTGGATACGTTGTAGTAAGCCTTGTGCTAAAGATTTAGCAATAATCTTTAATACGCCGGCACCGATAGCAGTCGTGATTAAATCAACTTGTTGAATTTTTTCAAAAAGCTGTTGTTGATTGGCAGAGTTGATTCCATCCACATTTTTTACAATTTCAATTTTGTTTTGACCGTCTCCCACCACTTTGACGGAGTAGGATTTTTGTTGGTTAAGTTGATTAATAACGGTTTCGTTAATATCTGCAAAAGTGACATAAATACCGGTATCAGCAAGTAATTTACCGATAAAACCGCGCCCGATATTGCCGGCGCCAAAATGTAATGCTTTCATTATAAATCTCCTAAATAAAAAGAACGTAGTGATATCACTACGTTCCTACAGCCTATTAACCTTTGAGTAATGCTAACACTTTTTCTACATCATCTGTAGTTGTTAAGGTATTGATTGCTTCTTCACTATCCAAGGCGTTGGTAATTGCGGTAACCACTTGGATATGCTCGTTGTTGCGAGCGGCAATACCGATAACTAATTTTGCTACACTGTCTTCTTCATCGGTGAAGCGCACGCCATCCGGATATTGGCAGAAGACGATACCGGTTTTTAACACAGCATCTTTTGCTTCAATGGTACCGTGTGGCACGGCAACACCTTCGCCGAGGTAGGTGGAAACAAGTTTTTCACGTTCCAACATTGCATCAACATAGCTTGGTTGTACAAAACCGCCTTTTACTAATTGTTCACCGGCAAAACGGATTGCTTCTTCTTTATTCGCAGCTTTCAAGCCAAGGAAAACTTGATTCGGTGCTAATGTAAAGTGGGCGTGCGTTTCTACAGTTTCCACCGGTTTTTCACTTTGTTGACCGACTTCCGCTTTCAATTCGCTGACTAAATGGTCATAGAATTTATTATCCAAGAAGTTAGTGAGTGACAAGTGCATTGCAGTTGGTACTTGCTGTTTTGCGCGTAAAGTTAAATCTTGATGAGTGATAACTAAACGTGCATTATCAGGTAAATCATTGATTGCACAATTAGCGACTTCAATATCTAAACCGGCATCTTTAACTTTTTTACGCAACATACTTGCACCCATTGCGCTTGAGCCCATACCGGCATCACAGGATACAAAGATTTTTTTCAATCCGTTGTAGTTGATTTCAACGTGGTTGACGTTAGCATTTTGACCTGATTTTAAGTTCTTCATTTGTTGCGTTGCTTCTTCCAAAGAACCTTCGCCTTTTTGAAGTTTTAAGAAGAAAGAGGCAATAACGAAAGAGACCGCACAAGCAATTAATACCGCAAGAATGACACCGAACATTGATGATTTAGGGGTCATAAGTAATACTGCGAAAATAGAACCCGGTGAAGCCGGTGCAACTAAGCCTGAATGCGTTAATGTAAGTGTGAATACACCTGACATACCGCCGGCAATCACGGCAAGCAATAAACGCGGATTCATCAACACATATGGGAAATAGATTTCGTGAATTCCACCAAAGAAATGGATGATGGCTGCACCGCTGGCGGTTTGTTTGGCAGAGCCTTTACCGAATAACATATAAGCAAGCAACACGCCTAAACCCGGACCCGGATTTGCTTCAATTAAGAAGAATACAGATTGTCCAAATTCTTGTGATTGCTGAATACCTAGCGGTGAAAAAATACCGTGGTTGATGGCGTTATTTAAGAATAAAATTTTTGCCGGTTCAACGAAAAGCGAAGTAAGTGGCAATAAATCAGCATTAACAAGTACATCAACGCCGGCGGCTAACGCTGTGGAAAGTGCTTTAACGGATGGACCGATTGCAAGGAATGCGATAAGTGCAAGGATCATCCCGATAATACCGGCAGAGAAGTTGTTGACCAACATCTCAAAACCGCTTTTGATTTTACCGTCTACCCATCTATCAAATTTTTTGATGGCATAACCACCGAGTGGGCCGGCAATCATTGCACCAAGGAACATTGGAATATCTGAACCAACGATAACCCCCATTGTGGTAATGGCGCCAACTACAGCACCACGGTCACCACCGACTAATCGACCACCGGTATAACCGATGAGCAACGGTAATAAATAAGTGATCATTGGGCCGACAAGTTTGCCTAATGTTTCATTTGGCAGCCAACCTGTTGGGATAAATAGTGCAGTAATAAACCCCCAAGCGATAAAAGCACCGATATTCGGCATTACCATATTGGAGAGAAAACGACCGAAGTTTTGTATGCGTAATTTTGTCTGTGCAGAAACCATAGTTTAATCCTCAATAATGTAGAAGAAATTTCGAACAGAAAAATAGCATATTGAACAAAAAAGCGGAAATTTTTGATTTCAAAAATGTGACGCACTTCAAATAAAATTTTTTTTATGAAAAAAATAAAATGTGATTTAGATCACAAAATTTAAAATATAAAATATTTTTTGTGATCTGTATCACATTTTTTCTGTACAAAAATGATGAAAAAAGTATGCGATAAAAAATATTATTTACTTCTCAAATATGGCTCATTTTTGCTCAATGTGATCGGCATAATAGGCGTCATTGTGAAGACAGGTTGAGGAAATGGCTAAAAATAAAATCTCAGGGAAAATTGATAAAGTATTAAGTCAAAAAAGATAATGGAAGCAGCGAAGAAACAGACTTAATTTTAGGCGTGTAACTATTTGAAAATAAAAAAGATCGGTGTTAAAACCGATCTTTCCAATTAAACGTTTTGTTATTCGTCTAAGAAACTGCGCAAGGTTTCGGAACGACTAGGATGGCGCAATTTACGCAAAGCTTTGGCTTCAATCTGACGAATACGTTCACGAGTAACATCAAATTGTTTACCCACTTCTTCCAAAGTGTGATCCGTATTCATATCAATACCGAAACGCATTCTAAGCACTTTCGCTTCACGTGGTGTTAAACCTTCCAAAACTTCGTGGGTTGCCACTTTCAGACTTTGAGCAGTTGCGGAATCCAATGGTAATTCCAAGGTATTGTCTTCAATAAAATCACCTAAATGTGAATCATCGTCATCGCCGATCGGGGTTTCCATTGAAATCGGCTCTTTAGCGATTTTCAACACTTTGCGGATTTTATCTTCCGGCATTCCCATTCGTTCAGCCAACTCTTCCGGAGAGGCCTCACGCCCCATTTCCTGCAACATTTGACGAGAAATTCGATTTAATTTATTAATCGTTTCGATCATATGTACCGGAATACGAATAGTACGAGCCTGATCCGCTATTGAACGTGTAATTGCCTGACGAATCCACCAAGTTGCATAGGTGGAGAATTTATAACCGCGGCGGTATTCAAATTTATCTACCGCTTTCATCAAACCGATATTACCTTCCTGAATTAAATCAAGGAATTGCAATCCACGGTTGGTATATTTTTTGGCAATGGAAATCACCAAACGCAAGTTGGCTTCTACCATCTCTTTCTTCGCGCGACGAGCTTTAAGTTCACCTTGCGAAATTTTTTCACCGATTTGGCGGATTTGTGTAATGGTTAAACCGCTTTCCTGTTCAATTACTTTCAATAATGCAATTGCTTGACGGATACCGTCTTCGTAATCCTTTAATTTTTCCGACCAGTTTTTGCCGGCAGCTAATGCTTTTTCAATCCAAGCATCATTTGTTTCGTGTCCGATAAAGGCTTTTTGGAAAGTACCTTTCGGCATTTTGGCATATTCAACCGCTAAACGTTGGATTTGGCGCTCTTGGGTACGAATACGTTTCATCATATCCCGCATTGATAACACCAAAATATCGAATTGTTTCGGTACCAAACGGAATTGTTGGAAAATTTCCGAAAGTGCATTAATTTGATCTTTTGCTTTTTTATTGCCTCGACCGTATTTATCAATCGCAGCGACAGTTTTATGATGTTGCTCTTTTAATGCAGAAAATTTTTCACGTGCCATTTCAGGATCGATGCTGTTATCGGAATCATTGTCGGCACTGTTGTTGGAATCGCTATCACTGTCTTCGTCATCATCATCGCTATCATCGATATCGTCGCCGGAAATATTGTCGTCGTCTTCTCCGGCATCATCGCTCATAAAATTTGAGTAATCTTCGGTATCTACCGCATTCGGATCGACAAAACCGGTGATAAGATCGGAAAGGCGCACTTCACCTTTTTCAACAAGATCATATTGTGCTAATAAATGATCTAAGGCCTGTGGATATTCCGCAACGGCACATTGAACTTCGTTAATTCCTTCCTCAATGCGTTTCGCAATATCAATTTCGCCTTCTCGGGTTAGCAATTCTACGCTGCCCATTTCTCGCATATACATACGCACTGGGTCGGTGGTTCTACCAATTTCAGATTCCACGCTGGAAAGCACTTGTGTTGCTTCCTCTACCGCATCTTCATCGGTAACATTTTCGTTCAACATAAGATCATCGGCATCCGGGGCTGATTCAAGCACTTGAATCCCCATATCGTTGATCATTTGAATGATGTCTTCTATTTGATCGGCATCAACGAGGTCTTCCGGTAAACTATCATTAACCTCGGCATAGGTGAGATAACCTTGTTCTTTGCCCTGTGCAATTAATTGTTTTAACTGAGATTGTGGATTTTGATCCATATTTTGACATCCAATAATTGTTGATTAGCAGAAATCATTCTTCATAATCATTATGAAGAATAGACCGGAACTAGCAAATTTCGACTGTTTGCCAGCAGTTCTATCAGTTCTTTTTTTTCATCGAGCGATAAAGAATCTGTACGATCTTTCGCTTTTAACGTTTCAATACGTTTTTCCATTACTTTGGAATGCAAGTGTTTTAGATTACCATAAAAAGTAGCTTCGATGTTATCATCTTTTATTAAATGATCCCACATTGCTAATTTTTCAAGGATTTTTTGCTCTTTTTTTCCACGCCAAAATTCCAGCAGCTGACCGGTTGTAATGCCGCTTTTGTTGGCACAAATCTGATAAATTTCAAGGAACAATGCCAACCCGGGCAGATTTAAATCATACAGTACCTGTGGATTGCTTAATAAGATGCGTGTGATTTGTTTATCGGCGAGCTCCGGATTTTGCACCAATAATGCAATAAGTAGCCGCATTGGCGTAGATCGTAGGCGTTCTTCTTTTTCTTTGGCTTTATGCTCTGAAATAAGCGCCGGCAGTATTTTTTCAAGCTGTATACTGTCTACAATACCCAGTTTTTGCCCCAAAGTGTTGCGTAGATAAAGACGTAATGTTTCACCGGGAACCTGGTTGATTAACGGCACAGCTAATGCAGCTAATTTGCTGCGACCATCTTTATTGCTTAAATCTACTTGGGCTAACAGATGTTGAAATAAGAAATCGCTCATCGGCTGAGCCTTGTTGAGGAATTGTTCAAACTGCGCTTTGCCGATTTGGCGAATAAAAGTGTCTGGATCTTCATTATCCGGCAAAAAGATAAATTTAAGCTGTCTACCGTCATAAAGGTGAGGCAAGGCATTTTCTAATGCGCGCCAAGCGGCACTTCTACCGGCATTATCGCCATCGTAACAACAGATAATCTGTTCGGTAGCACGGAAAGCGATTTGAATTTGTTCCCCAGTGGTTGCGGTGCCTAGTGAAGCAACTGCATTAGTCACGCCGAATTGAGCTAAGGCAACAACATCCATATAGCCTTCGACAATAAGTAAGTATTCTGGATTATCATTCTGTTGTAATGCTTCGTATAGCCCATACAATTCATTGCCCTTATGATAAGTGGCCATTTCCGGAGAGTTTAAATATTTAGGTTTTTCATCGCCTAAAACGCGACCGCCGAAAGCGATGGTTCTACCACGACGATCTCGGATTGGAAACATAATACGCTGGCGAAAACGGTCATAAAAGTTACCGTAATCAGATTTTGTCACCATACCGGTATCCACCAACTTTTGACGTTCTTCCGCTGTTTTACCGAAATGATTTAAAACTGAATTCGTATTGGTTGAAAAACCGATAGCAAAGCGTTGGATAATTTCTGCTGATAGCCCACGTTGTTGAAGATAAGCCTGTGCCGGCAGAGATTGAGTCAGTTGTTGTTGATAAAATTGCGCAATATCGTGCATTAACTGATGTAAATCACGTTTACTTCTATAATTGGCACTATTGTTGGGATTATATTTACTATTAGTCTCTTCCCTTGGAACTTCTACCCCTTGTAATGATGCTAGCTCTTCAATAGCTTCAACAAAATCCATCTTGTCATATTCCATTAAAAAGGTAATGACATTTCCGTGAGCGCCGCAACCGAAACAGTGGTAAAACTGTTTTTTAGGGCTAACGGAAAAAGAAGGCGTTTTTTCATTATGGAATGGACAGCAGGCTTGGTAATTTTGCCCGGCTTTTTTGAGTTTTACACGAGAGTTAATAATATCAACGATGTTGGTACGAGCTAAGAGTTCATCAATAAAAGTGCGTGGAATTAGTCCTTTCATTTTCGACACTCCTCATATGGCAAAGAGATTTGCTGTTACAGCGTTGAAATAATTATGGGCTATAAAATAAAGAACAACCGTGTTTCAACAAGAAACACGGTTTAAAATATAATTCGTTTAAAGCTAAATCAAAGAATGAATTAATATAAACGAGTATGACGTGCGTTTTCACGTGCTAATTTTTTAGCGTGACGTTTCGCAGCAGATGCTTTTTCGCGTTTACGAATAGTAGTTGGTTTTTCGTAGAATTCACGGCTACGAACTTCTGCTAAGATTCCTGCTTTTTCGCAAGAACGTTTGAAACGACGTAATGCAACGTCAAATGATTCATTTTCACGAACTTTAATTACAGGCATGAGCCAATCACCTCAATGAAATTTATACATATTTAGGGTTATACAAGATAACCTTTACTCAATAAAGGTCGCAATTTTAATCTATTTCCATACGAAAAGTAAAGCGCTTATTTCGTGATTAGCAACCGACAAACTAGAGAAATTAATGAAAAAAGCGTAAAATGCCGGGCAATTTTTTGAAAGGTATAGCGAAGAAAGATAGATGAAAGTTTTAGGAATAGAAAGCTCCTGCGATGAAACCGGTGTCGCTATTTATGATGAAGAGAAAGGATTAATCGCCAATCAGCTCTATACGCAAATCAGCTTACACGCTGATTATGGCGGCGTTGTGCCGGAATTGGCTTCTCGCGATCATATTCGGAAAACAGCACCTTTAATTCAGGCAGCGTTGCAAGAGGCAGATTTACAGCCTGAAGATATTGATGGCGTAGCCTATACCACAGGGCCGGGGTTGGCTGGTGCGTTGTTAGTGGGCGCAATGATCGCTCGCTCTTTGGCTTATGCTTGGAATGTGCCGGCATTGGGTGTGCATCATATGGAAGGGCATTTGCTTGCACCGATGTTGGAAGAGCGGGTTCCAGAATTCCCTTTTTTGGCATTGTTGGTGTCAGGTGGGCATACCCAGTTAATTCAAGTCAATGGTATTGGTGATTATCAATTATTGGGTGAATCAATAGATGATGCCGCAGGTGAAGCATTTGACAAAACAGCAAAATTGCTCGGTTTGGATTATCCGGGCGGTGCGGCATTGTCACGATTGGCAGAGCAAGGTGATCCAAATCGTTTTGTGTTTCCACGACCAATGACAGATCGTCCGGGGTTGGATTTTAGTTTCTCCGGCTTGAAAACGTTTGCCGCAAATACCGTGGCACAATATCCGCAAGATCAACAGACACGTTGTGATATTGCGTATGCCTTCCAAGCAGCGGTGGTGGATACATTGGCAATTAAGTGTCAACGCGCTTTGACTCAAACCGGTTTGAAACGTCTGGTCATTGCCGGTGGTGTGAGTGCAAATAAACAGTTGCGTCAACGTTTAGCCGCATTAATGAAAAAATTAGGCGGAGAAGTGTTTTATCCGGCGCCTCAATTCTGCACCGATAATGGCGCAATGATCGCTTATGCAGGTTTTTTACGCTTAAAAGCTGGTGAGCAGACCGGTTTGGCGGTTGAAGTGCGTCCTCGTTGGAAAATGAGTGATTTGCCGAAGATTGCTAACTAAATGCAATGAATGAACGTTTTGAGGTATACCCTCGATAATGTTTAACAATCTGATTAATTGCTTCCACGTCGCCATCTGTCGCCTTTACAATGAGGGGGAAGGGGACCCTTGGATAGGCTGTTTTCATTCTTTACACTCCTTCATGAATTCTTTAATCATGGCTAGTCCACTTATTCGATGACGATAAACAGTCGAACGATTCAAATTTAGTAACTCCGCAATCTCCACATCACTCATATCCATAAAGTAATGAAGTAAAATAATGTTCCGTTTTTTCTCTGAAAGATGACGCAGGGCTTCACTTAATAAATCACTTTCAACATTGATTCTTAATCCAAATAATTTAAATAGTTGGAAATCAGTGACGTACGTATCAACAGTAGAAAAAGAGTTGACAAGGTAGTTATCTATATCAGAAAACGAGACTTCTTTTGCTGATAGTCTGTCTAGATGTTTGAAGTAATCTTTTCGTTCATCTTCAATAACTTGTTTGCAGATATAGTCAAACTGATTTTCTATGGTTTCTTGAAAAGAAGATGGTTTCATGCTTTTCACCCCCTTTCTGTCGTGAAAGGGAGTGGCATGTGCTTCTTTATCTCCCTTCATACTAAGCCCCGACACGAAAGGGGGATTTGTTGCATAAATGAAGAGAAATCCTAAAAGATATTTATTAAGTGACCAAAAAAGCACATAAACAGATTGTTTTCTCTGTTCATATGCTTTGATTTTTCTATCTATGTAATCTGCAAAACCACATTGATGGTCATATCTATCCAGTACAGGTGGATAAGTTTTTTTGATAAGAACTTAATTAAGAGAACTAGATGACAGATTATCTTTCTCATGGCGACTTTTCCCTCCATTAAGTCGCCAATTTTATCTACTTTCTAGGAGTATGACTAAATTTTATAAAGTTGTATAGGTAAATAAAATCAGCGACCTTTCTATTTGAAATTGGATTCATCGCATTAATAAATTCCACAGTGTTCTATAGGAACTCATAAACTATATAACATGTTTTTCTATACCTGTTTATGGTTATATAGGAACAGTAAAATGTATAGAGGTGATTTAGTATGCGTAAAAAAGAAGATAAATACGATTTTAGAGCCGTTGGTTTAGCGATTAAAGAGGCTCGAATGAAACGGGGTCTCACTCGTGAACAAGTGGGAACAATGATTGAAATTGACCCACGTTATTTAACAAATATAGAAAACAAAGGACAACACCCAAGTACACAAGTGCTGTATGATCTTGTATCATTACTCCATGTATCTATTGATGAATTTTTCTTACCTACAGATAATTTGATTAAAAGCACTCGAAGGTTACAGGTAGAAAAATACATGGATAGCTTTACAGACAAAGAACTATCCTTAATGGAAGCACTAGCAAAAGGTATCAATGAAGCAAGAAATATTGAAGGCTAGTCAGTAAAATTCAGATAAACAAAAAGAGCCGATAAGATGAGAGTTTCATTTCTCAAATTATCGGCTCTGCGTCTTGGCGTCTGGCTCTTTGATTGTTATTATATTCATTTTTTGAACATTAATTAAAGTTTCGTTCTTACATTTGGGGCAGTATAAAGGGAAATTTTTAAGTATAGTATCCACTCGTATTCGTAGTCTTGTTTTATTTCCACAAATAGGACACAATATCCACTTGTAGTTTATAATAACAATCTCCTCCTTTCCACTTTAATTCAAATCTATATTAAAGAATATTTCATCTTATTTAATAAGAAACCATATTTATATAACAACATAAAACGCACTAAGTTATTTTATTGAACATATATCGTACTTTATCTATCCGACTATTTGGACGACGGGGCTGACAAACAGATTCACCAGTAGTAACATAGTACCCTTTTAACTCTGTTAAACAAACGCTACGTCCATTTGTAAAGAAAGTTAAATCATTACGATATTCTTGAATACACCGAGCAGGAATTTCTCCACTAAGAATGACCTCATTATTTTTCAGTTGAGTGTCTACGATGTTCGCACAATATTTAGGAGCATCGTTATATGCTCGTGAAAGATATTCTTGTGGTGCATAAATTTTAAAACTAAGATATGGCTCTAACAATTCTGTTCCAGCTTTTTTTAAAACTTGTTCCAATACAATAGGAGCAAGCATCCGAAAATCTGCTGGGGTACTAACAGGGCTATAGTATAAGCCATACTTAAAACAGATTTTACAGTCCGTCACATTCCAACCATACAATCCTTGTTCACAGCCATATCGTATCCCTTCCATAACTGCATTTTGAAACGATTGATTTAAGTATCCAAGAGAAACCGAGCTCTCATACTGTACTCCGCTCCCTAATGGAAGCGGTGCTACAGAAAGACCAATGGAAGCCCAGAAGGGATTCGGTGGCACTTCGATGTGAATGGTATACTCTGCTTTTTTTAACGGTCTTTCCATATAAATGACTGTAGGCTTTTTTATTTTTACCTCCACATGATACTTTTCTTGCAATAGAGCACAAGTCACTTCCATTTGTACTTTCCCTAAGAAAGAAAGTATGATTTCATGTGTCGTAGAATCCACATAATATTGTAGAAGCGGGTCACTGTCGGAGATTTCTAAAAGTGCATCAAGTAACATTTCCCTTTGTTGAGGTTTGCTCGGTTCAACAGTTGTTTGCAGCAGAGGGAGCGGATTTTCAATTCTCTCTCTCTGTGGCAATAGCTTTGTATCTCCAAGAACACTATTTAGCTTCAAAAACTCATTTTGCAAAATAACAATTTCCCCGGAATAAGCCTTATCAATTTTACATAATTCACCATTTATTGAAGTATACATTTCTGTAATTTTTATTTTTTCCTTTTCCGATATTCTAACCGAATCCCGCAAATGCAGGATTCCGCCATAAAGGCGTACATATGCAAGACGTTGTCTTTCTTCCGAATATTCAATTTTGAAGACATTTCCGCAAAGTTCAGACTTCTTTCTGTATGTTGATGAATAAAATTTATTCGTTATCACTTCTATAAGCTGCTCAATCCCTATGTTGCTTTTTGCGCTTCCATGATAAACAGGGTACAAGGAGCAATTCTGAAATCTTATGCTTTCCTCTTGTTCGAGTTCCAATGCTTCTAATGATTTACCGGACATATATTTCTCTAAAAGGTCATCGTTTCCCTCTATTACCGTATCCCATTGTTCAGATTCGGTAAAGTTCGTCACACATATATTAGGATACAGTTCTACCTTCTGTTTGATTACAATTTCGGCAGAAAGTTTCTCTTTAATATCCTGATAAACCGTTGATAAATCAATTCCATTTTGGTCAATCTTATTGATAAAAAAGATTGTGGGAATCCCCATTTTCCTAAGTGCATGAAATAATATACGAGTTTGTGCTTGTACGCCATCTTTTGCAGAAATCAGTAGAATTGCCCCATCTAAAACTGATAATGAACGATATACTTCTGCTAAGAAATCCATATGTCCTGGCGTGTCTATGATGTTCACCTTCGTATTTTCCCACTGAAAAGAGGTTATTCCTGTCTGAATTGTAATTCCTCTCTGACGTTCTAAAAGCGTATTATCCGTCCTCGTTGTACCTTTGTCCACGCTTCCTAATTCTGTAATCGCTCCACTGTTATATAATAAGCTTTCTGTTAAGGTAGTTTTTCCTGCATCAACATGAGCTAAAACTCCAATATTAATAATTTTCATGTGATTTTCCTCCATTCAAAAACCCAAAAGGG
>NZ_JPXY01000048.1:0-5694 GCF_000771895.1 Gallibacterium genomosp. 2 | reverse complement strand
ATCATGATGTTCAAGCGGTGTTTTTATTTTTAAATTTTGCAAAATAACTTTCAGGCTGCCTGAAAAACCTACACCCCTTTATTCCCCAGCGATTTTCGGTTTATCCACCACACCAGCGAGAGCATCACAGGCACTTCCACCAGCACACCGACCACCGTTGCCAATGCCGCCCCCGAGTGCAAACCGAACAAAGAAATTGCCACCGCCAATTCAAAAAAATTACTCGTGCCAATCAAGCACGCAGGGGCGGAAATTTCGTGTGGTAATTTGAGCCATTTTGCCAAAACGTGAGCCAAGGCAAAAATGCCGTAAGTCTGTGCCAGCAGGGGAATGGCAATCAGCAAAATAATCAAGGGATTGGCAATAATGGTTTGGGCTTGAAAGGCAAACAGCAACACCACCGTCAAAATCAAACCCATAATGGAAAAAGGTTTCAGGCTGCCTGAAAATTGTGCCACCGATTTACCCGATTTTTGTAAATAAGAGCGGGTAAGCCAGCCTGCCAGCAAGGGCAACAGCACATACAAAACCGTGCTTAAAATCAAGGTGTCCCACGGAATTTTTATGTCGCTTACGCCGAGCAATACGCCTGCAATCGGAGCATACGCCACAATCATAATCAAATCATTGACCGAAACCTGCACCAAAGTGTAATTGGGGTCGCCTTTGACCAGTTGAGACCACACAAACACCATTGCCGTACACGGTGCCACGCCCAGCAAAATCATGCCGGCAATGTATTCTTGTGCCGACTGTGCGTCCACCCAACCTGCAAAAAACACCCGAAAAAACAACCAGCCCACAAGTGCCATCGTAAAAGGCTGTTATCAAGCTATGGCATTCATCTGCTTTGATGGTGGTTAAAAATTACCCAAGCCTTTTAAGATGGGGCAGTCGGGATTGTCATCGCCCCCGCAGGCATCGCTCCACGCTTGCAGGGTGTGTTGCATTGATTTTAATTCTTTGATTTTATTGGATAAAAAATCAATATGACTGGCGGTGAGCGTTTTGACCTGAGCACTTGTGCGGTGTGGATTGTCTTGCAGTGCCAAAAGCTCGCCAATCTGTGCAAGCGAAAAACCGACGCTGCGGGCTTTGGCGATGAATTTTAGCCGAGCGATGTCATTGGAGTTATAAATCCGATAACCTGCTTCACTGCGTGATGGGTTAATTAATAAGCCTGCTTTTTCATAATCACGGATTTGTTTGACGGAAAGTTGGGTAGATTTAGACGCTTGTCCGATGTTCATTGTTGCTCCTTATTGAGTGGTGTGTAAAAAAATGTTAGGGGCTGTCCTAGATAACTAGAACAAATCTTTCTTTACTAATTGTTTTAAAATGGAAATTTTGGACTTTATTTCACTGTGGTTAAAACGCCATTCGCATTCCTTCAAATACAGCTCAAAATGCTCTTTGGCAATGCCGTTGAACTTACGCAAATGGCGTTTTGCTTGGTTCCAAAAGTTCTCAATTCCGTTGATGTGATTTTGTCGTTCAGCAAAATGTGTGCTGTGATTGATGCGAAAGTGACTAAATTCGCTCACATCAAGTACGTCATAGCTTTTGTAACAATCGGTATAAACAATGCTGTCAGGTTTCACTTGCTCACGGATTATCGGTAATAAAGTGGTAGTTTGCGTATTGGGTACAGCAACGGTGTAAACTTTACCATTTCGCTTTAAAAGCCCGAATACAGCCACTTTACCGGCCGCACCGCGACCGCGTTTGCCTTTGCGCTGTCCGCCAAAATAGCTTTCATCCACTTCTACTTCACCATCAAACATTTCCAGATGCGGGCTGTTATGGAAAATCAGTAAGCGTAAACGGTGAAAGTAATAGGCTGCGGTGTTTTTATTGACGCCGACTAATTGAGCTGCTGTGCGTGCGGTAACACCCGCAATAAACAGTTCAATCAGTTTGTTTTGCTTGTACCGGCTTAAACGACTTTTTCTCATCGGGATTATTCTAACCTGAAATTAGATTTCCCTAGTTATCTAGTACAGCCCCAAATGTTATCAAGTAAAAATAACCCTTGACCCTAACGCAAGGTTAGGGTTTATGATGCGCACATCAAAACAAAAAAGCAATGCTTTTAATCGCTTAAAAGCACTTTGTTTTGATAATCCACTTTAACTTAACATTCGGAGAAACTGTTATGAACGCTGATTTTGTTCAAAACCGACACGCCCATTGCGGCTGCCAGTCTTGCACGGGGCAAAACTGCCGTCCGGACTGCCAATGCCAAAACGGCAAGCCCTGCATTTGTGATGACTGCACTTGCAACGGCTGTGCGTGTGAATCGTAAAACCAAATAGTGAAATGGACATTGGGCGAATCTGTCATTTGCCCAATGTTATCAATGCCCATTTTGACAAGGAGAATCCAATGACATTCATCAAAAACCGTGCCGTACATCTTGTCGCTGCCGCTGTTGTTTTGGCGACTTCAACCGCTTTTGCCGACGCAAAAACTGAAGTGCCGACGCACTCGATGGCGTGCGACAATAACTACACCCAAACCACCCACGACTGCCCAAATAACCAAAACGGGCACGCAGAGATGAACCACGCCAATATGAACCACTCTGCTATGGCAATGGACACTCAAAATGCTCCGCCCCATACCCAAGCCTATCTTGCAATGATGAACAAGATGGGCGATGAGATGAGCAAAGCGGGTAATCTTGCCGATGCTGATACCGCTTTTGCCAAAGGTATGATTCCGCACCATATCGGAGCAGTTGAGATGGCAAAAGTACAGCTTGAATTTGGCAAAGACGAAACAATGAGAAAACTTGCCCAAGCGATTATTGATGGGCAACAAAGTGAAATCGATCTGATGAACGCTTGGCTGGCGGGTAAAGACACCGCAACCCAAAACCCGCAAGCCCCGCACGCCAAGGCCTATGCCGCAGGCAAGGCGCACCACGAGGCGATGATGGCGGCAATCAATGAGCCAAACCCTGATGTTGCCTTTGCCAAAGCAATGATTCCGCATCATCAAGGGGCGGTCGAGATGGCAAAAGTGCAATTACAGTTCGGCAAAGACGAAAAAATGAAAAAGCTCGCTCAAGACATCATCAAAGCCCAAGAACCTGAAATCAAGCTAATGCAAGACTGGCTAAAACAGCAGGGGCAATAAGGCAAAACACCGCTTTTGATAAAGCGGTGCTTTTGAGGTCGTCTGAAAACAGGTTTAAGGCTTTTTCAGACGGCATTTGGGGTTTTCAGGCAGCCTTTAAAACAAGCCCCAAGGAAATGATGATGCCGACTTGTCGGACACATCGGCAAGCGATGTTCTGAACCTTATGCTTTTTCAGACGGCATCGGTATTTGCAGGCAGCCTGAAAAAACCGTCATTCTGACCGGCCCAATCCGTACCTGCTTTTTCGGTAAACGACCGGTTATGACCCTATGAACCCAACAGGAGAAATTGTGATGAAGCAAGAAACACACAAACCGCCCAAACACCACGAGTGCCGACACGGACAGCACCGCCCTGTGCAGACACCGTCCGATGCAGCGGCTGCTTCGGGCTACACCTGCCCGATGCATCCGGAAATCCGGCAAGACCGCCCCGGCAACTGCCCTCTTTGCGGTATGGCATTGGAGCCGCTGATGCCTGAATTGGACGACGACAATCCGGAGCTGCGTGATTTTTCCCGACGCTTTTGGTACACGCTGCCCCTGACGGCGGCAGTGCTGGTGCTGGCGATGTTCGGCGAGCGTCTGAACCTGATGGATATGGCCGCACAAAGCTGGGTAGAGCTGGTGCTGTCGCTGCCGATCGTGCTGTGGGCGGGGCTGCCGTTTTTCTCACGGAGTTGGCAGTCGCTGGCAAACCGTAGTCCCAATATGTGGACGCTGATTGCACTGGGAACGGGTGCAGCCTTCGTTTACAGCGTTGTTGCCACCGCTGCACCCGGCATCTTTCCGGCATCGTTTGTATCGATGGGGCGGGTCGGCGTGTATTTTGAGGCGGCGGCCGTCATCATCTCGCTGACCTTGCTCGGCCAGATGCTCGAACTCAAAGCCCGGTCGCAGACTTCGGCGGCAATCAAGACCCTGCTCGGACTGGCGCCCAAAACCGCACGGCGTATCGGCCCGGGCGGTGCTGAAGAAGATGTGCCGCTCAGCCACATCCACATCGGCGACCTTCTGCGTGTGCGCCCCGGCGAAAAAGTGCCTGTCGATGGCGTGGTGGTTGAGGGCGCAAGCTCGGTAGATGAATCGATGCTGACCGGCGAGCCGCTGCCGGTGCGCAAAGCCACCGGCGACAAAGTCATCGGCGCCACGCTCAACACCGGCGGTGCGCTCGTCATCCGCTCCGAGCGCATTGGTTCGGAAACCGTGCTTTCGCAGATTGTCCAGATGGTGGCCCAGGCGCAGCGCTCCAAAGCACCGATGCAGCGTATGGCCGACGGGGTGGCAGGCTATTTCGTACTGGCGGTTGTCGCCGTCGCCGTTGCCACTTTCTTTGTCTGGGGCGTGTTCGGCCCGCAATCGTCTTGGGTGTTCGGGTTGATCAACGCCGTTGCGGTCTTGATTATCGCCTGCCCCTGTGCACTGGGACTGGCCACGCCGATGTCGGTGATGGTCGCCACAGGACGCGGGGCAGGCAGGGGCATATTGTTCCGTGATGCCGCCGCTATCGAAAACTTGCGGCGAGTAGACACTTTGGTGATTGATAAAACCGGCACACTCACCGAAGGCCGACCCGCCTTTGACCGTGCCGTTGCGGCAGCAGGCTTTTCCGCCGAAGAAGTGCTGCGTTTGGCCGCCAGCTTGGATCAGGGCAGCGAACACCCGCTGGCCGACGCCATTGTGCAGGCCGCACGGGCACAACAGCTGAAGCTGAGCAAACCCGAACAGTTTGATTCAGGCAGCGGCATCGGCGTGAGCGGCGTGGTTGAAGGGCGTGCGCTGGCACTGGGCAACACGGCGTTTATGCAGCAGAACGGGCTTAGCGTCGAACCACTGATCGAGCAGGCCGAATCCCTGCGCAGTGAAGGTGCCAGCGTGATATATCTGGCTGCGGACGGACATCTTGCGGGACTGCTTGCCGTCTCCGATCCTGTAAAAGACAGCACCCCCGAAGCATTGGCCTCGCTCAAAGCAGCCGGCCTGCGCATCATTATGGCAACCGGCGACGGATTGACCACGGCAAACGCCGTGGGCGTAAAACTGGGCATCGACGAAGTGCACGGCGAAGTCAAGCCCGCCGACAAACTGGCACTGATCGAGCGGCTTCAGAACGAAGGGCGGGTGGTCGCAATGGCAGGCGACGGCATCAACGATGCCCCCGCACTGGCCAAAGCCGATGTCGGCATCGCAATGGGTACCGGCACCGATGTGGCAATGAGCAGTGCGCAAATCACGCTGGTCAAAGGCGATTTGCGGGGTATTGCCACCGCACGCAAATTGTCTGAGGCCACCGTGCGCAATATGAAGGAAAACCTGTTATTTGCCTTCTTATACAACGGCCTGGGGGTTCCCGTTGCCGCCGGCGTGCTGTACCCCTTTACCGGCTGGCTGCTCTCGCCGATGATTGCCGCACTGGCGATGAGCCTAAGCTCGGCATCCGTGGTCGGCAACGCACTGCGACTGCGCAAAAGCAAGTTGTAGACCACAGCCCCGCAGGCTTCTTCCAATGACAAAACGACCTCAAAAACACCGCTTTTGATAAAGCGGTCAG
>NZ_JPXY01000047.1:0-74542 GCF_000771895.1 Gallibacterium genomosp. 2 | reverse complement strand
GTTGAAAGTAGAAATCTACCACTTGTTGTTTAAATGTTTGGTTATATTTAGTCATAAAAAATCTGCACCTCTGTATGTTGTTGGATAATAAGTCCAATTTTTGGGGTGCAGATCATTTTGAGTGGCTTTTCGCTATAAATGGATTTTCAGTTTATTCAGCAACGGTGAAATGTTGATGTAAATGAGCTTTTTGTTCTGCATCATCTGCAAGCGCTGCTGCTAAATCAGGCAGACTAATATCAGCAGGTTGCCCATTTTTATCCAACAGAACGTGATTTCCACCGATACGATAATGCCCTGTTGCCTCAAATTTGACTGGATTGACGGCAAACATTGCCGCTGGCGATACAAATGCCCAGTTTAATTGTCTATTTTGTTTTAATTGAACCAATAATTGACCAATAGCATTGGCAATAGGATAGATAGCTTTAGGAAACTCTTTAGTATCAATAAGTTGCAACTCAGATGACACATAAAGACAGCCAGCACCGCCAACAATTAATAAATAAGGCACAGCTGCTTGTTGTGCTGCTTGCAAAATAGATTGCATTCCTTTGTTATAATCAGCAACTAAATTCGGATTTTCCCAACCGCCGTTGAAAGCACTGATCACCGCATCAACATTAATAAGTTGCTCAGCTAATTGTGTGGAATTGACATCTAATTGTATAGCGGTAAAGTTATCCGCTTTTCGGTAGTGAATCGGCGTGACGAGAAATTCCTATTACTTGATGACCACGAGCAACTAATTCAGCAGTTACCGCTTTACCAATTAGTCCAGTTGCTCCAATTACAGCAATTTTCATATTAACTCCTTACTCTGTCTGTTATTTAAAAAACAACTTTATTATAGACAGCTATTTTATTAAAGAGTAGTCTAGTATTCTTTAAAATACTTTTAACTATTAGTTTAGAATATGCAGAAAAATTATTATCAACAACTTCTGTTTTTACACACTATTGTGCAAAGTGGCAGTATTTCAGCTGCTGCTAAAAAGTTAGAAATTAGTGCAGCGGCAGTGAGTAAATCATTGCAATCCTTAGAGCAAGAAATGGGATTTCCGCTTATTTTACGTACTACAAGAAAATTAGTATTAACAGAAGCTGGTGAAAAATTGATTAAACAAACGAAAGATGCTGTTTATGTGATTGAAGATGCTTTTGAAAGTTTGAGTAATGCCGCTAATCCACCATCAGGAACAGTAAAAATTACATTACCGCAAGTTGCTTTTTATATTGCTATCCAGCCGATCTATGCACAATTTTGTCGGAAATATCCCAATATTCAACTTGAATTGTCTATTAATAATGCGATGGTTGATATTGTGGATCACCATTTCGATTTAGGCATACGATTCGGACATAGCATTGAGGAGGGAATGATTGCCCATCAACTTACGACACCAATGCGGGAAGGTTTATTTGTCAGCAAAGAATATGCGCAAAAATATGGTGTGCCTCAATCCATAGCGGATCTCAAAAATCACCGATTTATCGGACATCGGTTTATGACGCATAATCGTTTAAACCCATTAACTTTAAATATTGACGGTGAAGAACGGCAAATTGCACTTGAATCACAATTAATTTTTAATGACACTGAAATAATGATGGATGCAATTATACAAGGAATGGGAATTGGCAGAATCTTTGACTTACGTTATCAACAGTTAAACCTACAACAGGAATTAATCCCGGTATTAGAACCTTATTGGCGATCATTTCCTGCTTTTTATCTCTATTATTTTCCTAAACATCAACAATTAAAACGAGTAAAAGCAGTGATTGAGTTTTTGTTGGGGGAGAGGAGTAAATTAGCCAAATGGTAAGTACAGTAGGTTTTCTCCTACTGTACTTCTTATTAGCAGAATTTTTCACCATTAAAGGAAGCTTGATATATTCTTTCAATATCTGCTTTTTGTAGAGCTAGAGGACTACGACTTAACAAACGCTTTTGTAAAATAGCGGCATCTGTAAGTGCAGGTATTGCAGATGATGGGATATTAAACTCTTTTTCAAATAAGGCAATATATGAAATTAGTATGATCGAAATAGATGAAATGTAGTCTCAAAAAAGAGAAATTTATACATATCTCTACAAGAAATATTAAAAAATTACTATAAAATTTTTGAGGGGAAAATTGGGATTGGTTGCGGGGGCTGGATTTGAACCAACGACCTTCGGGTTATGAGCCCGACGAGCTACCAAGCTGCTCCACCCCGCGTCAGATGTGCGTTATTATACACTCGTTTGAATTTTTTACAATATTTTTTTAAAAATTAAAGTTTTTTTGATAAAAAATAGCCAAAATGGTGTCTTTATTTTCGATATCAATATTTAATACTTTCGTTATAGAAAAAGCTATTGATCAAATACGGCTAAAAAATATTGATTTCAGATAGGCAGAACCAAGCATCAATTTACATAATGGCGTTCTTTAGCGTTATAAAAAGTTCAATAAAAATTGATAGAGTCAAACAAGCTCAATTTAGTTATTTTTCATGTTAAATTCGTTAAATCTTGTAACATTTAAAGAAATTTTTTGGTGCAATTCATTTCTTTAGTGATCATTTTGGATCATTAAACAGACAATATTATAGTATTCAATACTGTATAACTATACAGTAATTATACTGTAAAAAATGGCATTGCTTTTCTATATCTATATGATTTAAAAATAGAAATACTACAAATAAAAAAATCCCCTCTATTCGGGAAAAATAGAGGGGCAAACATTTGGAGTCATATTTTAGGGTACGGACAAGATTATATAGCGTTACATTTTATATTGCAATAACATTTTTAATATTTTTTTAACTTTTTTAACTTTTTTTCTCGCCGTGTGGATCTCTTGTATTTGTATTAGTTAAATTTCGCATCAATAACGCATAATCTAAACAGATATCTGCTGGTATGGGAATAAATACATAATGTCCGTCTCCTAAAGCCGCTTCAACCGATTCACCTTTGCGGTTAAACATCTGATTAATAGTGAAAACAATGTTCCCTTTCGGTGTCATCATTTCAACTTCATCTCCGAGTAGGAATTTATTTTTCACAGCAATTTCTGCCATTCCATTTTTACGAACACCGGTAAATTCACCAACGAACTGTTGTTGATAGGAAACAGAGTAGCCGTAGTCATAATTTTGATATTCATCGTGAGTATGACGACGTAAGAAACCTTCGGTGTAACCACGGTGAGCTAATGATTCTAGGGTTGTTATTAGGCTTTCGTCAAAAGGCTTTCCGGCAGCTGCATCGTCAATTGCTTTACGATAAACCTGAGCGGTTCTAGCGCAATAATAGAAAGATTTTGTTCTTCCTTCAATTTTTAAAGAATGTACGCCCATCTGCGTTAATGTTTCAACGTGTTGCACAGCACGTAAATCTTTAGAATTCATAATATAAGTGCCGTGTTCATCTTCAAATGCTTGCATCTGTTCGTCTGGACGTTTACTTTCAGTTAATAGAAAAACTTTATCGGTTGTTGCACCTTCACCTAATGTTGGTGCAACATTTTTTATTGGAATAACTTTATTAGGATCGACAATATTACCGATTTCATCTTCTTGCCCTTCTTTTACTTGGTATTCCCAACGGCAAGCATTGGTGCAAGTGCCTTGGTTCGGATCTCTTTTATTGATATATCCGGAAAGCAAACAGCGACCGGAATAAGCCATACAAAGTGCACCGTGTACAAAAACTTCGATTTCAATGTCAGGAACTTGTTTGCGAATTTCAGCAATTTCATCAAGAGAAAGTTCACGCGAAAGGATAACGCGCGTTAACCCCATTTGATGCCAAAATTTTACACTAGCCCAATTAACGGCATTAGCTTGCACCGAAAGATGAATTGGCATATGTGGAAAATGCTCACGAACCATCATAATTAAACCGGGATCGGACATAATTAATGCATCCGGTTGCATTTCAATCACAGGGGTTAGATCTTTAATAAACGTTTTTAATTTTGAGTTATGCGGTGCGATATTGACAACAACATAGAATTTTTTGCCTAAGGCGTGAGCTTCATCAATACCGATTTTTAGATTAGCGTGGTTAAATTCGTTGTTGCGAACACGTAAACTGTAACGAGGTTGCCCTGCATAAACTGCATCAGCACCATAAGCAAAGGCGTAACGCATATTTTTTAATGAGCCGGCAGGAGAGAGCAGCTCAGGTTTTGCATAAGTTTTTGTCATTTTTTAATTCTCTTTCTGATCTCAGGTCAGGTTATACCACAAAGGGTATAAATACAAAGGGGTGAATTGTAATCAGCGCCTGCACAGAATGCAAGCGCAGAGTAAGATTGTGGTTAATTCAGTTTATGTGGATCTTGCTCCAAATTTTGTTGCCAAAGGCATTGATCACCACTTTTTTTATTAATTAATGCAATATATTCTTGGTGTGCTTGAATTTCTTCTGTGGAAGGTTTTAGCACAAATAATTTTCGTGGTGTGTTTCTATATTGGATTTGTTGTTGAACTTCTTGTTGTTGAGTTGCTACAACCAGTTCAGTATCCAACTGTAAACTACCTTGACCACCGGTCATTGCTAAATAGACATCTGCCAGAATTTCAGCATCTAGTAAAGCTCCGTGCAGAGTACGCTTACTGTTATCAATTCCTAAACGACTACATAATGCATCTAAGGAGTTTTTCTTTCCGGGATAAAGTTGGCGTGCGACTTTTAGTGAATCAGTTACCTTGCACAGATCATTCGTAGTTAACGTTTGTCCTTGCAATGCAAATTCTTGATTCATAAATGCCACGTCGAACGGAGCATTATGAATGACCAGTTCAGCACCTTTAATAAAATCAATAAATTCTTGTGCGATCTCTTTAAAACGAGGTTTATCCGCTAAAAATTCGTCAGTAATTCCGTGAACAGCAACCGCTTCTGGATCGACCTGTTGATCTGGTTGCAGGTAAACGTGAAAATTACGCCCAGTATAACGTCTATTAATTAGTTCAACTGCACCGATTTCAATAATACGATGACCGATTTGAGGTTCGCTGGTTCCGCTCATTCCAGTAGTTTCGGTATCGAGTACTACAATTCTGTTTTCATCCATTTGCATAGTGATTTTTCTTTTTCAGATTAACGCTCTATAATTGGGCTTCATTTTAACAACACTTGTTTTAATATGCTAAAAAAAATCAACATTTTTACAGACGGTTCTTGCCTAGGTAATCCCGGAGCTGGGGGAATTGGGATTGTGTTACGCTATAAACGACACCAGAAAGAAGTGTCACAAGGGTATATACTGACAACAAATAATAGGATGGAGTTATTGGCTGCGATTACTGCCTTGAATTTATTGAAAGAACCCTGTGCGGTAACACTTTATAGCGATAGTCAATATTTGCGTAAAGGCATTACGGAATGGATCCAGAAATGGAAAAAAAATCAGTGGAAAACAGCACAAAAACATCCAGTAAAAAATCAAGATTTATGGATTGCATTGGATCAAGCTATTGCACCACATCAAATCGAATGGCAATGGGTAAAAGGACATGCCGGTCATCCGGAAAATGAGCGTTGCGATGTGTTAGCTAGAGAAGCAGCATCAAATCCATCTCAAGAAGACATAGGTTATAAACCATAATATAGGTTAGTTTTTAATGCTATTTTTATTTTTTAAATAGCATTAAAAACCATAAATTTGATTTTTTTAGCATAATAAGTTAGTATTTTTGAGCTTTAAGCATATTTTATTGGGAATTTTGATATTTCTATCTAATAAAAGTAGTTGAATTTTCTACTATTTTCTATCTTTTTAGAATTTCAAATTGTTTATTGGAATTCGCTCATCAAATGTTAGCAATATTGCTGATCATACAATCAATGAGGAGAATTTATTTTGCGTTTACTGCATTATTTAAAGTTGACGAGTACATTTAAAGCACCAATTTTTTTACCTAGTCTATTATTTATTTTGTTAGTGACTGGATTAGGAATTATTGTGCCAGAAACGACACAAAAGTTGCTGAATGATATAAAAAATAATATTTTTGATAACTTTAGCTGGTTTTATGTCGTTGCTGTTTCAATATTTATTCTGTTTTTATTATTGCTTTGTGCCAGTAGTTTAGGAGATATAAAATTAGGCACTGAAAATGAAGAACCTGAATATCCCTTTATATCTTGGATGGCAATGTTATTTGCTGCCGGAATGGGGATCGGTTTGATGTATTTTGGTGTAGCCGAACCGATTTCGCACTATGTTGCGCCATTAACTGAAAATGCCTCACATACGGAAAAAGTGGAAAATGCACTGTTACTGTCCTTTTTCCACTGGGGAATTCATGCTTGGGCAATTTATGCAGTAATTGGCTTAACGTTGGCTTATTTTAGTTTTCGTTATAAATTGCCATTAACAATCCGCTCCGGATTTTATCCTATACTGAAACATCGAGTGTCCGGTTTTTGGGGGCATTTGATTGATATTATTGCACTATGTAGTACAGTTTTCGGGGTGACAACAACATTGGGATATGGAGCAATGCAGCTTGATGCTGGATTGCACGCAGTTGGATGGATGGATGATCGCAGCTTAACTACGCTTTCTGTGATTATTATTGTAGTGATGACATTGGCAGCAATTTCAGCTATCACTGGTGTAGCAAAAGGTGTGCGACGTTTAAGCGAGATTAACTTAGGGATGGCAATTTTATTAATGATTTTCGTGTTAATTGCCGGACCAACGATTTATCTGTTCAGCAATTTTTCAGAAAATGTTGGAAATTATCTTAGTAATTTCATTGAGTTAAGTTTTAAAACTTTTGCTAATGAGCCAGAGAAAAAATCGTGGTTTAATGGTTGGACAGTGTTGTATTGGGCGTGGTGGGTTTCTTGGGCGCCTTTTGTGGGACTATTTATTGCCAAAATTTCTAAAGGTCGCTCAATTCGTGAGTTTATTTTAGGCGTATTATTTGTTCCATCTTTGTTTAATGCTTTATGGATGACTATTTTTGGTGATACCGCAATTTGGGCAGATCAGCAGTCGCAAGGTGCACTTTCTGCATTGAGTGATAATACCGAAGCGCTTTTGTTTGCTTTTTTTGAACAGCTACCGGGTTCGACAATTGCTTCATTAATTGCAATGCTGATTATTGCATTGTTCTTTATCACTTCGGCAGATTCAGGTATTTATGTGATTAATAATATTGCTTCACAAGGGAAAGATAAAGCACCAGCCTGGCAAAGCGTGTTCTGGGCAGTGTTGTTGGCGTCGTTAGCTATTGCATTACTTCGTTCAGGTGGTTTGGCAGCATTACAGACAATGACATTAATTATTGCATTGCCATTTACTTTAATTATGCTATTCCTTTGCTTAGGATTATGGCGAGGATTGATGGTGGACAGCCAGTATTTCTCGAAAAAATTTGCACACGGCAGTTCAGTTTGGAGTGGTAAAAACTGGCGAGACCGCTTAAATAAAATAATGAGTCAACCACAACGTGCTGATATTAAAGCCTTTTTTGATAAAATTGTTATTCCGGCATTTACCGAAGTGGAGTCTGAATTAAAAAATTATGGTTTAAATGTGAAAATCAAGTCATATTCACAATTACGTATTGCATTAGTGATTAAAAATGACAACATTCATAACTTTTTATATGGTGTTGCCAGCGAAAAGCGTTCATTATCCAATCTATTGATTGAGGATGACAGTTTACCGCATATTGAACAGCATAATATTTATGAACCGATCACTTTTTTTAATGATGGTAGAGAGGGCTATGATGTGCAATATATGAGTAAAGATGAGTTAATCGTTGATATTCTGAAACAGTATGAACGTTATATGAATCTGGCTTTAGATGATACGCACAGTTTGTTGTTGAATGATCTTTCTTAATTGAGATAAAGTGGTGTGGATCAATTCACACCACTTTTTTCGTATTTTTAACAAAAATTCGGTGATGATTAGTGAAAACAGTAGAAAAATATCCTACTGTTTTTCGATATTATTGTGCCATTTTCTTTGCGGAATGGAGAAAGCCTTGCGCTGTAGTGTAGATAGCTTCTTTTCCTTGTGCGGCGAGTAGCATATCAACAATCTCACGGAATGCACCTTTGCCACCACTTGCTTTAGTAACAATGTCTACTTGGGATTTAATATAATCCGCAGCATCGGCTACGGTTGCAGTAACACCACATACATTAAATGCTGGTAAATCAACACTGTCATCACCAATATAAAGTACTTCAGAAGCTTGAACGCCAGCTTGTTGCATTAGTGCGAAACAGGCACTCTCTTTTTCCAGTTTTCCTAAAGCAAACAGAGGAATTTTTAAATCAGCAATCCGCCTTCTTAACACCTTAGAATCGCGACCGGATAAAACGGCGACTTGAATGCCACTTTCTAATAACATTCTGGTTCCTAAGCCATCACGGGCATTAAAGACTTTAAATGCTTCAACATCTTCGCTGCTTTCGCCATAATAAAGTGAACCATCGGTTAAAACGCCATCAACATCGGTGATCACTAATTTGATGTTGGCGAGTTTTTGTTGGATTGTTGACATAGATCCTCCTTAGCTTGAAAATTCATATAAGCCGACAACCTGCTGTTGATCATCGACTACCACAAGTGAATGGATTTTATTTTGACGCATAAAATCTTCTGCTTGACCTAAATAACTGTTTTGATTGATAGTTTTTGGGGTTGCAGTCATAAAATCTTGAGCCTGTTTTTGTAATACAGCCTCTCCATAGCGGCTCATTGCTCGGCGGATGTCACCATCAGTAACAATGCCCTGTAACTTTTTATCTTGCATAATTAAAGCAACACCCATTCGCCCTTCATTCATTACGGTTAGGCAATCAAGGAAGAGTGTATCGGCGTGAACGATAGGTAGTGTCGTTTGCATTTTATCGCGAACCTTGCAGAGTAAACGACGACCTAAACTACCTCCAGGATGAAATTTGGCAAAATCTTTCGCTTGGAAATTACGAGCTTTGATTAATGAAACTGCTAAAGCGTCACCTAATGCCATTGTCACTAACACAGAAGTGGTTGGGGCTAAATTGTTAGGGCAAGCTTCACGTTCAACACTGATATCTAATACATAATCAGCATGTTTTGCTAAAGTGGATTGTAAATTACCGGTCATCGCTATGATTTTATTGCCAAAGTTTTTCAAACTCGGAATTAATTTATTGACATCATCGGTTTCACCGCTATAGGAGATTAGTAACACTACATCAATCGGTTTTAGCATACCTAAATCGCCATGGAATGCTTCTGTTGGATGTAGAAAGAAACTTGGGGTACCGGTTGAAGCAAAAGTAGCAACCATTTTTTTTCCAACGAGTCCGGATTTTCCAATGCCTCCAATTACAAGACGCCCTTGGCAGTACAAAATCAATTCGACAATTTGTTGAAAATTTTCAGGAAGTTGTTGTTGTAATCGAATAAGAGCCTGCTGTTCGATTGCTAACGTATCTTTAGCAATTTGCAAATAATCCATAATTTCTCCAATTACGCAATAAAAATTGCCAAATATTTTAATCGGTTAGGGAGAAAAAAGCGAATAAAAACACAAATTTAAACTTTTACTATATTCCAAAGCAAAAATCCGCTATACTTCGCGTCCGAGTTAGCTAGACAATCGCTGGTTTATTGAAGCCCTCAACCGTGAAAACGACCTAGGGGACAAGTAGACGAGAGGAAAGTCCGAGCTACATAGGGCAGAGTGCCGGATAACGTCCGGGAGGCGCGAGCCTACGACCAGTGCAGCAGAGAGCAGACCGCCGATGGCTCGTTAGAGATCAGGTAAGGGTGAAAGGGTGCGGTAAGAGCGCACCGCGTGAGTGGTAACAGTTCACGGCATGGTAAACTCCACTCGTAGCAAGACCAAATAGGAACTCAATGGGTGGCCCGCTCAGAGTTCGGGTAGGTTGCTTGAGCGGCTATGCAAATAGTCGCCTAGATGAATGATTGTCCACGACAGAACTCGGCTTACCGGCTAACTCATTTTTCATTTTTTCTCTTCTTGTGATAAATACAATTGTGTTTTTACTGTTAAATTTTAGGTAAGCCAAAACTGCATTAATCTAAATTAAAAAGGCTTCCTTGAGAGAAGCCTTGATCTACTATCGTTTTGATTTCTTAATAAATTTCATTAAACGTCTGCGCTTGCGTAATTGGTTCGGTGTTAATGTGTTACGTTTACCAGCATATGGGTTATCTCCATCTTGGAATAACATTCTGATCGGAGAGCCGATAATTTGCAAACTACGGCGGTAATAATTGGATAAATAACGTTTATAGGAATCCGGTAATTTATCAATTTGGTTACCGTGTACTACAATAATTGGAGGATTATGTCCACCTGGGTGTGCATATTTCAATTTAATTCTGCGTCCAGCAATCATTGGCGGTTGGTGTTCTGTGGTTGCCATTTGCAAAATCCGTGTCAATAGCGATGTTGAATAACGTTTAGTTGCGGATTGATAAGCTTCGTTGATAGATTCAAAAAGATTACCAACACCACTGCCGTGTAGTGCAGAAATAAAATGAACACGAGCGAAATCAATAAAATCTAAACGGCGATCTAATTCGGATTTAATGTTATCTTTGATTTCTTGACTTAATCCGTCCCATTTATTAACAACAATGACTAAAGCTCGACCAGCATTTAGAATAAAGCCTAATAGTGATAAATCTTGATCGGAAATACCTTCACGCGCATCAATGGTAAGTAATACCACATTAGCATCCTGAATTGCCTGCAACGTTTTAATGACCGAAAATTTTTCTACGGTGAGGGTGACTTTACCACGTTTACGCACACCTGCGGTGTCAATAATGGTATATTGCTGACCGTCCCGCTCCATCGGAATATAAATACTGTCACGTGTTGTACCCGGCATATCGTAAACTACGACACGATCTTCACCTAAAATGCGATTGGTTAAAGTGGATTTGCCAACATTTGGGCGACCAACAATCGCAATTTTAATCGGTTTTTGTTCTGTTTCAGCATTATCTTCTAAATCTTCGTCTTCTTCTCTGTCATCTATAATTTCATCATTGATTGAAGTAGCTTTAAAATCAGAAAAATCAGAAAAATCAGTATCGGAAAAAGCAAAATCAAAATCTTCCTCGTTCTCTGTTTTGGCTTCATTATTATCTTCTTGATAAGGGGCAAGAACATCTTGGATTAATTGTGTTACCCCTCTACCTTGTGATGCAGCGATAGGAACAATTTCTCCTAAACCTAATTGATAAAACTCGCCAATATGTGAATCGGCATCAATACCGTCAATTTTATTTGCTACTACCACTGTGGTTTTTTCACGACGGCGAAGATATTGTGTGATACCAATATCCGCAGCAGTTAAGCCAGCACGAGCATCGACCAAAAAAAGAACAATATCGGCTTCATCAATTGCCAATAATGATTGTTCCGCCATTTTTTCTTCAATGCCTTGTTCTGAACCATCAATACCACCGGTGTCAATAACAATAAATTCCGTTCCGTTTAATTGACCTTGACCATATTTTCGGTCACGAGTTAATCCCGGAAAATTAGCGACAAGTGCATCACGACTACGAGTTAATCGGTTGAATAATGTGGATTTTCCCACATTCGGACGCCCAACTAGGGCAATGACAGGAGTCATAATCACCTCAATCTTTAATATTTACATTTAAATTATGTAGTTAAAAAATGGCGCACATTATATCGGATTTATCGTGTAATCCTAACGATTTATTGTAAACTAAATGAGCAAATTGCAAAAAATGCTATTCCAGTAGTGAAAAGTGTAAGAATTCTGCAAAATGATTTGCCCAATAATATTCGTGATGAATTTCATTTGCCATAATGCGAAGTCGAATTTGATCAATTGGATGTCCTGTGCGCAATAGTGCTTGATAATAACGTAGTGTACAATCAATATAGGCTTGATTCATATTGGAAATATATTCGGCATCGGCATCATCTCCTTCGTTTGTGCCAACTTGAATAAATACTTTGCCGTTGCGATTGAATGGATGATAATGAAGAAATTCAAGAAAATTTGATTCACTGAACCATGAAGCAAGAGAAAAAATACCAAGATGTCCAAATATCTCAGGATAAGCAGCTCCCATATAAGCAGTAATAATTCCACCCATTGAACTGCCTGCTAGCAAGGTATATTGTGCTTCCGGTTTCGTGCGATAACTTTGGTCGATAAAAGGTTTAACCGTTTCCACCACCCATTTACCATATTCCATTCCCATTCCACCAGTATTTCTTGAAACTTCACTATTACCAACTTCGGTGCGCCAAGGGCCGTATTCATCTAAACGTCGTTCACTAGCATTATCAATGCCAACGACAATCAGTTGCGGAAACTCGCGGTGTTTTTTTAAGGTAGGAATCACTTTCCAAGAGTAGCCAGAGTAAGATTCTTTACTATAAAACACGTTTTGCCCGTCGTGCATATAAAGAACTGGGTAGTGTTGCCATTGATTTTTATAGTAGTTTTTCGGCAATAAAACGCGCACGCGACGCATATGGTCATAATAGGGAACGTATAAAAAATGTTCTTGCATTTCAAGATAATAGTGATGCATAGTCATTCCTTTGCTATAGTTTTAATTTTGCTGCATAAAATGTTGCAAGCCATATTGATAAAGTGCATTCTTCTTGTAGCCATAAACTTCAGCAACAATCGCTGCTGCCTTTTTTAAAGGTAATTGTTGATTGATTAATTTCAGGCTTAATAATGCTTGAGGGTTAAATTGTTCTTCATTATTTTCAACTGCGCCTTCAACCACCAATACAATTTCACCTTTACAACGATTAGCATCCTCTTTTAACCACGCGATCATTTCTGCAAGTTGATTGCCGTAAACCGTTTCCCACGTTTTGGTTAATTCTCTGGCAATCACTAAATAGCGATCTGCACCGAAAACGGTTTGCATATCTTGCAAACTTTCTAAAATACGGTGCGTTGATTCATAAAAAATCAGTGTACGTGTTTCCGTTTTTAATTCGGCAAGGCGATCAAGGCGTGCTTTACTTTTTGCAGGCAAAAAGCCTTCAAAACAGAAGCGGTTGGAGGCAATGCCAGCAATGGAAAGTGCAGTAATTGCGGCACAACAACCCGGGATAGGTACAACACGAATATTTGCCTGACGACAGGCTCTGACTAAATGAAAACCAGGATCGCTAATAAGCGGTGTGCCGGCATCGGAAACTAAGGCAATATTAGAACCTTGTTGTAATTTATCAATTAAGATTTCCAATTTTTGTTGTTCGTTATGATCGTGCAAAGCAAAAAGTGTTTTTTTAATGCCGTAATGATTTAATAATAAACCACTATGGCGAGTATCTTCTGCCGCAATAAGATCAACTTGGTTGAAAGTGTCCAACGCACGTTGGCTAATATCGCTTAAATTGCCGATTGGCGTAGCGACAATATATAAAGTTCCGTATAAATTGCTCATAAATTAAGTCTTTTATTGCTTTTAAACTAAGAGATAAGTAAGATTTATTTGTACTCGACAAAAGGTCGAGTGGTCTTGTTTTTATAATGATAGTTTAAATTATCATAGGTATATATATGTTGAACATTCTATTACAACGAATGAATTTTAAAAATCTTTTACTGAGTTTTTTCGTAATGATCAGTGTAGCAGGATGTAGCAGTCTTATTGGTTCAAATAATACGATGTTACAAAATGAAGCCTATGCCAGCTCCGATTTTTACTTGGATAAGGCAAATAGTAGTCAGGATCAGGATGAAAAGGTAAATTATCAATTGTTAGCGATTCGTGCATTACTAAATGAAAATAAAGTGGCGCAAGCCTCTAGTTTGTTATCATCTTTGACTGATTTAGACGATGTACAACAGTTGGACGCTTCGCTTTTGAAAGCAACTTTATTGGCAATGCAGCGTGATAACAGTGCGGCAACAACCTTGTTGAATACTATTAAGTTAGATAGCCTCAGCAATTCACAAAAAGTGCGTTATTATGCGGTACTAGCTCAAATTGCGGAAAATAGTCACGATGCGGTTGGGGCAATTAATGCACACGTACAAATGGATCGTTTTATTACCGATATGCAACGTAAACAACAAAATAATGATGTGATCTGGGGGTTATTGCGTAATTTGGATAAAAATACGTTAAACAGCTTAATTGTAGATGATAATGATGTGGCGTTAAAAGGATGGATTGATTTGGCAAAAGTATATAACGATCACATTGTACAGCCCGATCAAATGCGTTTTGCGATTCAGAATTGGAAAACCACTTATGCCAACCATTCAGCAGCTTATTTATTACCGACTGATTTACGTGGTGTGGTCAATTTTGAGAATTTAAATATTCAACAAATCGCCGTGTTATTACCGTTAAGCGGTAATGGTGAATTAATTGGTAAAACAATTTTACAGGGATTTAACGATGCTCGCGGTAACTCTCCGATAGTAGTAAAAACCTACGATACAATGGCAGGAACTAATGTTACAGACTTGGTTAATCAGGCAAAACAGGAAGGTGCGCAAGCGGTTGTCGGCCCGTTATTAAAAGATAATGTGGATGCATTATTAAATGGAAATGCGATACAAGGCTTGAGTGTATTAACATTGAATACTGCACCAAGTATGCGTCCGATACAAGGTGTTTGTTATTATGGACTATCGCCAGAAGATGAAGCACAAGCTGCTGCTGTTAAAATGTGGAATGATGGCGAAGTCAATCCTTTGGTGTTTGCACCACAGAACGATTTAGGACAACGTAGTGCTTCTGCTTTTAATGCTAAATGGCAAAGCCTTGCAGGTACGGACGTGAATACTTATTACTATACTTTAGTTGATGATATTTTAGCGAATCTAAAAAATGCGACAATGAACGGTAAAGTGAATGCGATTTATGTGGTGGCGGATAGTCAGCAGTTGCAGGAAATTAAAACGGCATTGGATAATTCTGATGCGCACGATATTGCAATTTACGCTACTTCACGTAGCAATTCCGCTAACAATGGGCCAGATTACCGCTTAACAATGAATGGTGTGAAATTTAGTGATATTCCACTCTTAAGTGATTTAAATTCTGCAAGCTATCAACAAGCACTTAAAATTGCGAATGGTGATTATTCATTACTTCGTTTATATGCGATGGGAGCAGATGCGTGGGTGTTAATCAATAAATTTGCTGAACTTCGTCAGATTCCGGGTTATAGCATTAATGGTCTAACCGGGGTATTAAGCGCCGGTGAAGGCTGCAATATTGAAAGAGCAATGACCTGGATGCAGTATGATAACGGCAATATAAAAACCATTCATTAATTGAGAATGTCATTATTCAAACCAAGACAGCAAGGCGGCGAGTTTGAGCAACAAGCTCGCCGTTTTTTAGAACAAAAAGGCTTAAAATTTATTGCTGCTAATCAGACTTTTAAATGTGGAGAAATTGATCTGATTATGCAAGACGGAAAAACACTGGTTTTTGTTGAGGTCAGACAACGGAAAAGCGCAAAATTCGGTTCTGCGGTAGAAAGTGTTTCCTGGTCAAAGCAACAAAAATTATTGAAAGCTGCAAATTTATGGTTAGGATTACGGCAACAAAGTTTGGAAACGGTAAATTGCCGATTTGATTTAATCGCTTTTGATGGGGTTGCTCATCAAATCACCTGGTTACAAAATTTTATAGAAATAAATGGCTGATATTATGTTGGATCGAATAAAAGCGCTATATGAAGAGAGTATTAAAGGGCATATTGCCACCGCCGCCGTCATTCCGGAGATATTGGCAAAGACGACGAATGAATTAACGCAATGTTTGTTACGCGGTAATAAAATTGTGGTGTTCGGCTATGGGCGTTCTACTTCTAATGCGCAATTATTAGTCGCGAATCTGATTAATCGTTATCAACTGGCTCGTCCTAGTTTTCCGGCGATACTGCTCGGCTTGGATGGCGTTGTCGGTGCGGCTTTAATCAGTGATAACAGTGTGTCGGAAGCCTATCAAAAACAGTTTAATGCCGTCGTAAACAGTGGTGATATCTTCGTGATTTTGACACCGGATACTGAGGAAGTTTCTCTCTCATTAATCCGTTGTGCCAAAGATAAAGATATTTTAGTGGTTGCGTTAACCGGGGATAAAAACGATCATCTTAATGGTTTGCTGGATGAAAACGATATTAATATCGCCGTTCCGGTACAAAAAGAGGTGCGAATTTTAGAACAGCATCTGTTTATTATTAATACATTATGTGAATTAATTGATTTTTCACTCTTTTCTCATTAATGAAAAAAAGGAGGCAATAATGCGTAATATTCAATGGAAACAATTGGTTAAAGTAACAGCAATGGTTGGTGTAATAATTTTGTTACAAGGTTGTGTAACTGCTGCTGTTGTTGGTGGTGGAGCATTGGCAACCAAAGTGGCGATGGATCCTCGCACCACCGGTACGCAAATTGATGACCAAACACTAGAACTGCGAGTTGCAGATGCATTGCGTAAAGATAAACAATTAAATGAACAGGCACATATTAGTGTGATTGTTTATAATGGTCGTGCGTTATTGGTCGGCGAAGCGCCGAGTGCCGATCTTAAAGAAGTCGCTGTTAATCTTGCGCGTGGCGTTAAAGATGTCGCTGATGTTTATGATGAAATCCAGATCGGTGAAAAGGTTAGCTTTATGCAGGCAAGCAAGGATACGTGGATAACTACAGAAGTAAAATCAAAATTATTCGTAAACGGCAATGTAAAAGCAACGGATGTAAAAGTAGTAACTGAAAATGGTATTGTATATTTAATTGGTAAAGTGACTCAGTCTCAAGCTGCCGCTGCGGTTGATGTCGCTCGTCAAGTGAATGGAGTCAGAAAAGTGGTAAAAGTATTTACTTATTTAAATTAACACATAGTATAAAAACATAAACAAAAGGGCATTTTATAAGATGCCCTTTTCGTATTAGAAAAATTATTTACCATCCCACGCTTTTAATGCTTCATCACGAATTTTTAACTGTTCGGAAGCAGATTTTTTGAAATAGTCAGGAGCTAAGCCACCCTCCCAGTCACCATAGTTTGGATTAGGTAATACAATATACTGTTTACCGAATTTGCTTTCATTTTCTGTGACAAATTGACGACGTTCTGCATTTGGTTTGTGATAAGTTGCATCACCGTAATCATTAAGATTATCGCCAACATACATTACGATTTCATAGCCCATTTTTTCAATTTCAGCAAAACGTTCTGATTTAGCAGATTTATCTTTCTTCAATAATAGCGTTTTATCATTAACCCCAGTAAAACCGAGTCGTTTCATATCATCAATGGTGGCTACTTTTTCATTACTGTCTTTACGGTTTGACACATAGAACATTGTACCGCCGTGACTGTTCACATAATTAGCGAATTCCACTGCACCAGGAACGGCAGCACTTTGGCGAGCATTTACCCATTTTGTCCATACTTTACTGCTGTAAGGCTGTAAATTTTTTGCCTGCCAAGCGGCGTGAGCACTGTTATCGATTAATGTTTCATCTAGATCGGAAACTACCGCTTTTTTCTTACCTTTATGAACTTTGGCTTTATCAAAGCTGATTTTTGCAATATTAAAGGCTTGATATGCCAATGCTTGATATTCTCCAGATTGTTGTACCCAGTTAACTGCAAAAGTGGTTTGATCAACTAAACGTTGAGCAGCTTGTTGTTCCGTATTTTGTTGGGTGCTACAAGCAGATAATACCAATGTTGTAGCAATAGCCAAAATACCCAATTTTAATGTTCTCATTGCTCTCTCCTTGACGTTTTTTACGATAATGAGGTTTAGTATTTTACTCTAATCTTGTTTTATAATTAGCAAGGAATTTGTGATATGGCTCACAAAATCTATGATTAGTTGCTGTTGTTGTGACTTATGTGGTTATGATGAGTCGAATTATTTATCTATTTAATGAGGAAATTATGAAAAAAAGTACCTTAATTATTATTTTAGTTGCGATCGTGCTTGGCTTTACCGTGATGGGAAGTTATAACGGATTGGTACAAGCGGAAGAAGATATTGATTCTGTATGGGCGAATGTAGAATCACAATATCAACGTCGTGCCGATTTAATCCCGAATTTAGTGAATACGGTAAAAGGTCAGGCTAATTTTGAGAAAGAAACGTTGACAGGTGTGGTAGAAGCGCGCGCTAAAGCAACACAGGTAAAAATTGATCCTGCTAATATGACAGAAGAACAGTTAACGCAATTCCAAGCTCAACAAAATCAAGTCGGTTCAGCGTTATCCCGTTTATTGGCAACAGTTGAAAATTATCCGCAATTAAAAGCTAATGAAGGCTTTTTAACATTGCAAACCCAATTGGAGGGCACTGAGAATCGGATTAATGTTGCGCGTAATAACTTCAATGAAGCGGCAAAAAGTTATAATAAAAAAATTCGTACATTCCCAACAAAATTGGTGGCAATGTTATTCGGTTTTAATGAAAAACCTTATTTCAAAGCAGATGTCGGTGCAGAAAAAGCACCTGTAGTCAATTTTAATTAATTAGGAACAGTGATGTCATTATTTAGCCAACCTATTCAAAAATCGGTGATCGAACAGGCGATTGCCGATTTGGAAAAGAAAACATCGGCAGAATTACGCGTTTATGTTGAACGAAAAAAATCGGATGCAGGTCGGAGTGCATTGCAGCAGGCAACATTTCTATTTCAGCAGTTGGAAATGGAAAAAACAGCATTACGTAATGGGGTGTTGATTTATCTTGCTTTGCAATCTAAACAGTGTGCGATTGTTGGCGATCAGGGAATAGATCAATATGTTGAGGCAGATTTCTGGAAGCGTGCTTGTGATTTGATTGTCGAGCAGGCAAAACAGAAACAATATACCCAAGGAATTGTTAATGCGATAGCAATGATTGGCGAGCGTTTGGCTCAATATTTCCCTTATCAAGAAGATGATAAAAATGAATTACCGAATGAAGTGGTGATTAAATGAAAAAATATGCTTTTTGTCTGTTCTTTTGTCTATTTTTCATTAAATTTGCCTTTGCTGCGAGTTATCCGCCACCGCCGCAACCATTTCGGTATTTGAATGATTACACGCATACTTTGACCGAAAAACAGCAACAAACAATTGAGCAACAGCTGATTAACTATAGTCAGAAAACCAGCTCACAAATTGCAGTGGTGATGATTCCGTCAACCAATGGTATTGAGATTGCTGATTATGCGTTTACGCTTGGTGATCGTTGGGGAATTGGCAGAAAACAGCTTAATAATGGCGTATTGATGCTGATTGCTAAAAATGATCGCAAAATTTTTATTGCAACTGGGCAAGGCTTGGAAGGTGCGTTGCCAGATGCTTTTTTAGGTAAAGTGATTAGGCAGGTTATTACGCCGGCTTTTCGTGAAAATCACTATGCTACTGGTATTGCACAAGGGCTAAATTATATTATGGCAGCGAGTCAGGGAGAGTTTAAACCTGAACAGCTGCAAGAGCCGGAACGTCACGATTATATTCCTTTGTTGATGGTGGCATTTTTCTTTTTAGTGGTATTTTTAAGTGAGTACCATAAACGTAAAACTTATGTCAGCCCTCGTTCCCGTCATTATCGACCGGGTAATATTTATATCGGTGGCGATCCGTTTGATCATCACAATGGCGGTGGTTTTGGCGGCGGAAACAGCGGTGGTTTCGGTGGCGGTGGCTTTGGTGGTGGCGGTGCTGGTGGCAGTTGGTAACCAATATGAGTGAGATTGGTTTATAGTGATGCTTATGTTACAATCCCGTCACTTTTTATCCCATTTTAATTGAGGTCAAATAATGGAAACTATTGAAAGAATTAAACAACAAATTAGTGAAAATCCTATTCTTATCTATATGAAAGGTTCACCAAAATTCCCATCTTGCGGATTTTCTGCGAGAGCGGTGGAGGTGTTGATGAATTGCCAAGTGCCTTTCGGCTATGTTGATATTTTGCAACATCCTGATATTCGTGCTGAGCTACCAAAATATGCAAATTGGCCAACTTTCCCACAACTTTGGGTAGAAGGTGAATTAATCGGCGGTTGCGATATTATGTTGGAAATGTTCCAAAAAGGCGAATTACAATCGCTATTAAAGGAAACAGCGGCTAAACACGCTGAAAGTGAACAAGCTTAATTTTATTTTGCCCTCTAAATGATGAGGGCAATTTTTTATCTGCAAGGCATAAAAAATGGTTATGCTTGCTATTTTAAATTTAAATAGGGAAAACAATGCAAAAAAATCTGACTTTCTACTTTTTACGTCACGGACGTACAGAATGGAATGAAAAGGGGTTACTTCAAGGGCAGGGCAATTCGGCATTAACGGAAGCAGGTGTTGCTGGGGCATTGGCTGCTGGCAAGGCATTAGAACAGGTACCTTTTGTGGCGGCTTATTCTAGTTGTTTACAACGAGCCATTGACACCGCGCGTTACGTGATAGGAGCGCGACCAATTCCATTGTTTCAACATCAAGGATTAAATGAGCAGTTTTTTGGAAAATGGGAAGGTATTCAAATTGATGAAATTCGTGCTTCGCAGGCATTCCAAAATTTAGTCAAATATCCGAAAGCGTATGATCAAAATATTGAGCAGTATAATCAAGGTGAGCCTTTTGCAAAATTGGCTGAACGATCATATAAAGCGATTCAGGATATTATTCAAGTGCATCAACAAGGTAATATTTTGATTGTTTCTCACGGACATACATTACGGTTATTGTTGTCGTTATTAGGTGGTCATCGTTGGCAGGATCACCGCAAAGAAGGCGTGAGTGTGAGTTTGGCAAATTGCAGTATCAGTATTTTTAATTATCAACAATCGGCAGAGCAACAATCGTTTCAATTAGTGCAAATGAATGGCACGGATCACTTACCACAAGTGTAAATAGCAAAAATTGATCGCTGATTCTAAGTGTAAAAATTCATCTGCCGACTATTTTTAATGCGGTAAAAATGATAAAAGCGATCAATTTGGAGAAAGTTGAAGAATTCCCATAATTAGCACTACGCAAACGTGTTCTTTTTTTGTAGAATATACGCCGTTTTGCGCCACAGAGAGTTTACAATGATCGATTATATTATTATTGGTATTATTTCTTTTTCGATAATTATTAGCTTATTTCGTGGATTTGTTCGAGAAGTTTTATCTTTAGCCAGTTGGTTGATAGCTTTTTTTATCTCCAGTCATTTTTATCCTTATTTAGCCGCGTTTTTCCAGCAAATAGAATCAGAATATCTACGTAATGGTACGGCAATTGTTATTCTTTTTATTGTTACCTTAATTGTTTGTAGTTTAATCAATTACATTATTTCAAAACTGGTTGAAAAGACAGGATTAAGTGGCACGGATCGCGTTCTGGGTGCGTGTTTCGGCTTATTACGAGGGGTATTGATTATTGCAGCAATGCTGTTCTTTTTGGATACCTTTACGAATTTCAGTCAGAGTGAATGGTGGAAAGCCTCAAAATTAATTCCACATTTCGGATTTGTGGTTGATTGGTTTTTCCATCAGTTACAGCTTCACTCAAGTTTCATTAAAATTTCGTTCGTGACTGAAAGCCTACCGTTCACGGTGGTATAACGGTTTCACTTGGGAAGTTTTGCTTTTTCCAAGTCAGAGCAATTCATAGCACAATGTTTTATCGTTGTTCTGTGGATTGAAAATAACTAACTTACTTCATCATAGAATAGAGGAAAAAATAATGTGCGGCATCGTGGGAATTCTTGGGCATTCAACCGTTAATCAATCAATTTATGATGCGTTAATCGTATTACAACATCGTGGACAGGATGCCGCAGGAATTGTAACCGTAGATGAGGAAAACCGTTTTCGTTTGCGTAAAGCGAACGGCTTGGTCAGTGATGTAATTCAACAAAAACATATGTTGCGTTTGCAAGGCTGTGCCGGTTTGGGGCACGTTCGTTATCCGACCGCCGGCAGCTCTAGTGTTTCAGAAGCGCAACCTTTTTATGTTAATTCACCTTATGGATTGACCTTGGTGCATAACGGTAATTTAACCAATTCTGATGAATTGAAAGAAAAATTATTCCGTCTTGCTCGCCGACACGTTAATACCAATTCCGATTCAGAATTATTACTCAATATTTTGGCTTATCATCTTGAACAAATTAATAAACACGATTTGGATGAAGATGATATTTTCTATGCCATTCAACGTACACACAAAGATATTCGTGGCGGTTATGCTTGCGTCGCGATGGTGATTGGTCACGGAATGATTGCTTTCCGTGATCCGTTCGGTATCCGTCCTTTGGTTTTAGGTAAACGCGAAGATCAAGGAAAAACAGAGTATATGTTTGCATCCGAAACCGTTGCATTGGATGCGGTCGGTTTTGAATTTGTGCGTGATGTTAATCCGGGTGAAGCGATTTATGTAACATTTGATGGCAAACTTTATTCAAAACAGTGTGCAGACAATGCAAAATTATCACCTTGTATTTTTGAGTTCGTCTATTTTGCTCGTCCTGATTCTTATATTGATGGCGTTTCTGTTTATGCAGCTCGAGTGCATATGGGGGAATATCTCGGACGTAAAATTGCGACCGAATGGAGTGATATTTTGGCGGATATTGATGTGATTATTCCTGTACCAGAAACATCTAATGATATCGCATTGCGAATTGCTAATGTGTTGAATAAACCTTATCGTCAAGGCTTTGTGAAAAACCGTTATGTTGGTCGTACTTTTATTATGCCGGGACAAACACAGCGCCGTAATTCGGTAAAACGTAAATTGAATACTATTTCTTCTGAATTTAAAGGAAAAAATGTGTTATTGGTGGATGACTCTATCGTGCGCGGTACGACTTCTGAACAAATTGTGGAAATGGCAAGAGCAGCAGGAGCGAATAAAGTTTATTTTGCTTCGGCAGCGCCGGAAATTCGTTATCCGAATGTTTATGGTATTGATATGCCAACATCACACGAATTGATAGCTTATGGACATACTGTTGATGAAATTGCAAAATTGATCGGCGTTGATAAATTGATTTATCAAGATCTTTCTGCGTTGGAACAATCTGTACGCCAAGAAAATCCGGCAATCGAAAGTTTTGATGACTCTGTGTTTACCGGTGAATATATTACTGGTGATATTACGCAAGAATATTTAGACAAAATTGCACAAATGCGTAGTGATGGCAGTAAAAAACGTCAGGAAAGTGAAGTAAGTAATTTAGAAATTTATAATGAATAGGATTGTGGATTAAGTTTCTGCGTTCCCATTTTGTCAAACTCCTCAGTGGTTTAGCTACTAAGGAGTTTTTCTATCTATATAGTTGATCTATTTTTGAGAAAGGTTATAACAAAAATGATAAAAAATATAAAGAAATTGACTGTAACTGCTATGGTATCTTTAATTTTGGTTGGTTGTTCATCTTCACAACAACATAGCGCTTCTGGAAGTAATAATAGAACATCTTATGAGCAGTTAGGTGCAGTTTATAAAGGCCGAACTTTTATGCGAATGCCACTAACTTCAGTTGGGATAGTGGAAAATCAAAGTGCAGTGGTTAATCAAGGCGATTTCCTAACGCAATTAAGCATTATCTCCAGTACATCGCCTCGATTGAGTGCAAAATATCAATCTACTTATGAGAAGGTAACAAATTGGGTTTTAGCTGGTGCGGATGTATCGCAAATTAATCAGTTTGGTATTGGTATTCAAAAGATGGCGGGGCAGGATGGCTATCAAAACGTGTTGATGACAGGGTATTATTCACCAGTTATTCACGCTCGTCGTTCACCACAAGGTAAATATCAGCACCCAATTTATGCAATGCCAAAATATAAACGTTTTTCTCGGTCGCAAATTTATGCTGGTGCGTTAAAAGGGAAAGGCTTGGAGCTGGCTTATAGCGATTCTATGCTAGATAACTTTTTGTTAGGTGTTCAAGGCAGTGGTTATATTGATTTCGGTGAAAATAATCTTAACTATTTTGCTTATGCTGGGCAAAATGGTTTCCCTTATACCAGTGTCGGTCGTCTGTTAGTTGAAGATGGCGAAATCCCGAAAGAAAAAATGTCGGTACAAGCAATTAAAGATTGGGCAGCACGCAATCCAAATCGTTTGCAAGGATTGTTAGAGCGAAATCTCTCTTATGTTTTTTTCAAGAATGTGCCGAATGGCAAAGTTAAAGGCTCTGCCGGTATTCCACTAGTGCCGTTAGCTTCTGTTGCTTCTGATCGTAGCTTAATTCCTTCAGGCAGCGTATTATTAGTGGAAATGCCAGAAATTGATAACGATGGAAATTGGATTGGAAAACATCAATTGCGATTAATGGTGGCATTGGATGTCGGTGGAGCGGTGAAAGGACAACATTTTGACCTTTATCAAGGTATAGGTGATAGAGCAGGACATATTGCCGGATTATTAAAACATTATGGACGAGTTTGGGTATTGAATTAATAATGGCAAGAGTAGATAATTTTGAACAGCGATTCGGCGGCATTGGCAGATTATATGGAGAGCAGGCGTTACAGCGATTACGTCAGGCACATATTTGTGTAGTCGGGATTGGTGGTGTTGGTTCTTGGGCTGTGGAAGCATTAGCTCGTTCTGGAATCGGTAAATTGACGTTGATAGATATGGATGATATTTGCGTGACTAACATTAATCGTCAAATTCACGCTTTGACTGAAACGGTTGGTCAGCTAAAAACGGAAGTGATGAAATTACGTGCATTATCGATTAATCCGCAAATTGAGGTAGAAATTATTGATGATTTTTTAACGGAAGAGAATATCGACCGATATTTAAATCATAATTATGATTATGTGATTGATGCAATTGACAGTGTTAAAGTTAAAGCGGCGTTGTTAGCTTATTGTAAACGCCAGAAAATTAAAGTGATAACTACTGGTGGTGCGGGTGGTCAGACTGATCCGAGTCAAATTCAAATTAAGGATTTAAGCCGAACTATTCAAGATCCGCTAGCCGCAAAAGTGCGTTATTTATTGCGTAAACAGTATGGATTTACGGACAATCCTCAGCGAAAATTCGGTATTGATTGTGTTTTTTCTACTCAACCACTTATTTTCCCACAAGTCGGTACGGAATGTAGTGCGTCAGCTACGATGAATTGTAGTAACGGCTTTGGAGCGGCAACAATGATTACCGCCACATTCGGTTTTTTTGCCGTTTCAAGAGTGATTGAAAAATTGCTACAAAAGAAAATTGATTAGTTTGTTATAATCTCAACTAAAGATCTCCCCTATTAAATAGAAATTAAATATAGAAATAAAAATAATGAATCAGCTATTTGCTACCACAGCTCGTGGTTTTGAAGAATTATTAAAAAATGAGTTGGAACAACTTGGTGCAGCGCAGTGTAAAATTGCACAAGGTGGCGTACATTATCAGGCGGATGATGAAACGCTTTATTGCACATTGTTGTGGAGTCGATTAAGTTCTCGAATTTTATATCCATTATTTACCGCAAAAATTTATGATGATGCCGATTTATATGCGGCTACCGTTAGTTTTGCGTGGCAACAACATTTTTCGGCACAAGACAGTTTTGTCGTCGATTTTAATGGCACTAATCAGTCGATTCGACATACACAATATGGGGCAATGCGTATCAAAGATGGCATTGTCGATTACTTTACCCGTCAAGGTGAACCGCGACCACAAGTGGATAAAGATTATCCGGATATTCGTATTCACGCTTATTTAAATCGTGAACAGTTGACGGTTTCTCTTGATTTAAGCGGTGAGGCGTTACATTTGCGAGGTTATCGTAGTGATAGCGGTGCTGCGCCGTTAAGAGAAACATTGGCGGCAGCCATTGTTATTCGTTCTGGTTGGCAGATCGGTACGCCGTTACTTGATCCAATGTGCGGTTCAGGCACATTGCTAATTGAAGCAGCACAGATGGCAGCTCAAATTGCACCACAGCTCAATCGTTTACATTGGGGCTTTAGTCATTGGAAAAAACATCAGATACACGTATGGCAACGAGTAAAAGAGCAGGCGTTAGCACAAGCGGAGCAAGGGCGTTCGCAATCTAAATTGAGCTTTTTCGGGCGTGATTGTGATCAAAAAGTATTGCTGAAAGCAAAACAGAATGCTGAAAATGCCGGTGTTGCGGAATTTATTGATTTTCAAGTAGCAGATGTTGCAGATTTAGTGGCGCCAACCACAGAAATCGGTACGGTTATTTGTAATCCGCCATATGGAGAGCGTTTGGGGACAACGCCGACCTTAATTGCCCTCTATTCTTTGTTTGGACAGCGTTTAAAACAGCATTTTTCCGGTTGGAAAGCGTCTATTTTTAGCGGTGAAGTCAGTTTATTAGACTGTTTACGTTTGCGTTCATCTCGTCAGTTCAAGGCGAAAAACGGTCCATTGGATTGTGTGCAAAAAAATTATCTGATTTCTCATCTTGATCGTGATCACGAACAGCGCTCTACACTAGAAGTGAATCAATCCGCAAATGTTGCACCCGATTTCAGTAATCGTTTAAGTAAAAACATCAAGAAAATCGAAAAGTGGGCGCAACAACAGGGTTTAGATGCTTATCGTTTATATGATGCGGATTTACCGGAATACAATTTAGCGGTGGATCGTTATGCGGATTATATTGTGATTCAAGAGTATGCAGCACCGAAGAATATTGATCCGCAAAAAGCTCGCCAGCGGTTGTTGGATGCGGTAACGGCAACTCTGACAGTAACCGGAGTGGCAACTGACCACTTGGTGTTGAAAGTGCGTCAAAAGCAAAAAGGCAGCAATCAATATGAAAAATTAGCCAATAAAGGCGATTATTTTTTTGTGCAGGAATATGGCGCTAAATTGTGGGTGAATTTAACTGACTATCTGGATACAGGGTTGTTTTTAGATCACCGTTTAACACGCAAGATGGTTGGTGAGATGGCAAAAGGAAAAGATTTCTTGAATTTATTTGCTTATACTGGTTCTTGTTCAGTACACGCTATTTTAGGTGGGGCTAAATCTAGTACAACTGTTGATATGTCAAATACTTATCTCAATTGGGCAGAACAAAATTTTATTTTGAATGAGATCAAAGGTAGACAACACAAATTGATTCAAGCGGATTGTTTGCAATGGCTAGACAAAGCGATAGGGCAGTATGATTTAATTTTTGTCGATCCGCCGACATTTTCTAATTCGAAACGAATGGAAAACAGTTGGGATGTGCAACGGGATCACCTAATGTTGTTGGCGAAATTGAGTAAATTATTGCGCAAACAGGGTACGATTATTTTCTCTAATAATAAACGTGGCTTTAAGATGGATTTTGACGGCTTAGCTATTTTGGGACTAAAGGCAGAAAATATTTCAGAAAAAACATTGCCGTTGGATTTCCAGCGTAATCCGCAAATTCATAATTGTTGGCGTATCACTTTTAATCAAGAGTAATTATGCAGATTTTTGATATCAATATTCCGAAAAAAGCAAAAGATCACAAGGTTTTAGGTAATATGATTGCCGATAGTCGAGTATTGGCGATTACAGAGATTGCAACACAGTATCAAGGATTGGTGGTAGTGGTAACGGCGGATATGCGGCAAGCTAATCATTTAGTGCAGGCGCTACAACAGTTTTCACTAACAGCACAAATTTTTTCTGATTGGGAAACTTTGCCTTATGATAATTTTTCACCACACCAAGAAATTATCTCAACCAGATTAAGTACATTATTTCAGTTGCAACAGCAACAGAAAGGTGTTGTCATTTTGCCGATCAATACCTTAATGCAGCGTGTTTGTCCACCAAGTTATTTAGCACAAAATGTTTTTTTAATTAAAAAAGGACAAACTTGCCAACTTGAACAGCTTAAATCTCAATTGATTAAAGCTGGTTATCGAGCCGTTGATCAAGTATTTGAACACGGAGAATTTGCAGTGCGAGGCACACTGCTTGATCTTTATCCAATGGGAAGTGTTTTACCGTATCGTTTGGATTTTTTTGATGATGAAATTGACAGTATTCGTACCTTTGATGTTGATACACAACGTACAATAGCTGAAATTCCACAGATTGATCTGTTACCGGCACACGAATTTCCTATTGATGAAAAAGGAATTGAGTTTTTCCGTACTAATTTTCGTGAAAAATTCGGTGAAATTCGTCGCGATCCGGAACATATTTATCAACAAATCAGTAAAGGAACATTATTTGCTGGAATTGAATATTGGCAGCCACTCTTTTTTGAGAAGATGGCAACTTTCTTTGATTATATTCCAATCAATACACTGTTTATTACGGATGAAAAAATTCAAAATAACGGTGAACTCTTCTTTAGTGATGCAGAATCACGTTATGAAAGCCAAAAAGTTGATCCGATGCGTCCGTTATTAGCACCGAATGAACTGTGGCTTAGAATGGAATATATCAATCAGTATTTAAAAGATTATCCACGCTTAACTTTATCGGAGCAGTGTTTACCGGAAAAAGCGAGCAATCAAAATTTGGCAATTAATGCATTGCCTGAATTAACTGTTCATTCGCAGCAAAAGGAACCGTTGAAACAGCTAAGAAGTTTTATTGAGCAATTTGAACAATCGATCATCTTTTCTGTAGAGAGTGAAGGACGGCGGGAAACGTTGCTCTCTTTATTGAAACCGCTGAAAATCAATCCGATTTCAATTACATCATTAGCGCAAATACCACAGCAGCGATTCAATTTAATGATTGGTGCAATGGATCGTGGTTTTATAGCAGAGCAGAAATTTGCTTTTATTTGTGAAACGGATCTTTTAGGAGAGAAAGTTCAGACTCGTCATCGACAACAACAAAAAAACGTCAATCCAGACGCTTTAATTCGTAATTTGGCAGAATTAAAAATCGGACAGCCAGTGGTACATTTGGAGCACGGTGTCGGTCGTTATGACGGTTTAACAACATTAGATGCCGGTGGAATGGTAGCGGAATATCTGGTATTGCGTTATGCCGATGAAGCAAAATTATATGTGCCGGTTTCTTCGTTGCATTTAATCAGTCGTTATGTTGGCGGTGGAGAAGAAAATGCGCCTTTGCATAAATTGGGTAGTGATACGTGGGCGAGATCTCGTCAAAAAGCAGCAGAAAAAGTGCGTGATGTGGCGGCGGAGTTGTTAGATGTGTATGCGAAACGTGAATCTCGACCGGGATTTGCTTTTAAATATGATCGTGAGGAATTCCAACAATTTGCTGATACGTTTCCTTTTGAGGAAACCTATGATCAGCAGATGGCAATTAATGCAGTAATTGGCGATATGTGTCAGGCGAAGCCGATGGATCGGTTGGTTTGTGGTGATGTAGGTTTTGGAAAAACGGAAGTGGCGATGCGTGCTGCTTTTTTAGCAGTAATGAATCATAAACAGGTAGCAGTGTTGGTACCAACCACTTTATTGGCGCAACAACATTATGATAATTTTCGTGATCGTTTTGCTAATTTACCGGTAAATGTGGAAGTTTTATCACGTTTTAAGACATCAAAAGAGCAAAAAAATGTATTAACTCTTGTTGAAGAAGGAAAAATTGATATTTTAATTGGCACGCATAAATTGTTACAGGGTGATGTTAATTTCCTCGATTTAGGATTGCTGATTATTGATGAGGAGCATAGATTCGGTGTCAGACAAAAAGAAAAAATTAAACAGCTCCGCAGTAATATTGATATTTTGACGCTGACGGCAACACCGATTCCACGTACTTTAAATATGGCGATGAACGGTATTCGTGATTTATCGATTATTTCAACACCGCCGGCACGTCGTTTGGTGATTAAAACCTTTGTGCGGGAACAGGATAAGCGCGTGGTGCGTGAAGCAATTTTGCGTGAAATTTTACGTGGTGGGCAGGTTTATTATCTGCATAATGATGTTGCTACCATTCAAAATTGTGCGGAAAAACTGGCAGAATTGGTTCCTGAAGCGAGAATAGGTATTGGACACGGGCAAATGAGAGAGCGTGAACTAGAACGAGTAATGACAGATTTTTATCATCAACGCTTTAATGTTTTAGTTTGTACTACCATTATTGAAACGGGTATCGATATTCCAAGTGCCAATACCATTATCATTGAACGTGCCGATCATTTCGGATTGGCGCAACTACATCAGTTACGTGGACGTGTTGGGCGTTCGCATCATCAAGCGTATGCTTATTTATTGGCTCCGCCGGCAAAATTGATGACGAAAGATGCACAAAAACGGTTGGAAGCTTTGAGTAGTTTAGATAATTTAGGTGCTGGTTTTGTTCTGGCAACTCACGATCTGGAGATTCGGGGAGCTGGAGAATTATTGGGAGATGAACAGAGTGGACAGATTGAAACTATCGGTTTTTCACTGTATATGGAGATGCTGGAAAATGCGATGCAAGCTCTAAAACAGGGTAAAGAGCCGTCATTAGATGAATTAACACAGTCTCAGGTTGAGATTGATCTACGCATTCCGGCATTATTACCCGAAGATTATCTCGGTGATGTGAATTTGCGTTTATCCTTCTACAAAAGAATTGCCGGTGCGAAAACAGAAGAAGAACTTTCCGAGCTTAAAGTGGAATTGATAGACCGTTTTGGCTTATTACCGAATGCGACTAAAAATTTATTTGAAATTGCATCATTGCGCTTACAGGCAAAACCGTTGGGTATTCAAAAAATAGAAACGATGGCAACAGGCGGTTTTATTGAGTTCAGTGCTAATACTCAGCTTGACCCAATGGTTTTCTTAAAACTAATTCAACAAGCACCGAAAGTTTATCGTTTTGATGGTCCTCACAAATTTAAATTTGTGAAAAATTTTGATGACAGTCAACAACGTTTGGATTTTGTAGCGGAACTCATTGCAAAAATTGCAGCACAAAATTAGGAAAATTATTTAAAAATTTCAAACGGGAACAGTGAGTTTCCGTGTTAAAATAAGCATATTCTTAGTCATTAGATTTAAAAGCAAAAAGGAAAAGAGAATGATTGATCCGAATTTATTGCGTAATGATTTGGCAGCAACTGCTGAAAAATTATTAACAAAACGAAATTTTGTTTTAGATGTTCAAAAAATTGAGCAGTTAGAAGAACAGCGCAAACAATTACAAGTGAAAACTGAAACTTTACAAGCTGAACGTAACTCTCGCTCTAAAGCAGTCGGTGCGGCTAAAGCTAGAGGTGAAGATATTCAACCGCTATTAGCCGAAATGGATAATATGGGAACTGAATTAGATCAGGCTAAAATCGCATTGGATCACGTGTTGGAAGAGTTGCGCCAAATTGCATTGTCGATTCCGAATATTCCGGCAGAGGAAGTGCCGTTAGGCAAAGATGATAGTGAAAATCTAGAGGTTTCTCGTTGGGGAGAGCCTAAGCAGTATGATTTCCCAATTCGTGATCACGTAGATTTAGGTGAATTAAGTGGCGGTATCGATTTTCCGACAGCTGTAAAATTGACAGGTGCAAGATTTGTTGTGTTAAAAGGTAAAATAGCACGTTTGCATCGTGCATTGACACAATTTATGTTGGATTTGCATACTGAACAGCACGGTTATTTGGAAATGTATGTGCCTTATTTAGTTAATCACGAAACACTTTACGGTACAGGTCAATTGCCTAAATTCGGTGAAGACCTATTCCATACCAAACCATTGGAAGGCGAACAGCCTTATGCATTAATTCCGACAGCAGAAGTGCCAGTTACCAATACTGTTCGTGGAGAAATTATTGATGTGGAAGATTTACCACTTAAAATGACAGCCCATACACCTTGTTTCCGTTCCGAAGCTGGTTCTTATGGACGTGATACTCGTGGTTTAATTCGTATGCATCAATTTGATAAAGTAGAATTAGTTCAGATTGTAGAGCCTGAAAAATCAATGGATGCATTGGAAGAATTGACTGGACACGCTGAAAAAGTGTTGCAGTTACTAGGATTACCTTATCGTAAAGTATTGCTTTGTACTGGTGATATGGGCTTCGGCTCTTGCAAAACTTATGATTTGGAAGTATGGGTGCCAGCACAAAATACTTATCGTGAAATTTCATCTTGTTCAAATATGTGGGATTTCCAAGCTCGTCGTATGTCAGCACGTTATCGTGTTAAGGGTGAGAAGAAACCTCGTTTAGTTCATACATTGAATGGTTCAGGTTTGGCTGTTGGACGTACATTAGTTGCTGTTTTGGAAAATTATCAACAAGCTGACGGCTCTATTATAGTGCCGGAAGTGCTACGACCTTATATGAATGGCTTAGAAGTGATTCGTTAAGGAATATTTTATCTGTTTATGATTGATTTCCGTCCTTTTTACCGGCAGATAGCGACAAGTGAGTTGTCTGCTTGGTTGGAGACCTTGCCAGCACAATTAAAACAATGGCAATCAAATACTCACGGCGAGTATGAGAAGTGGGTCAAAGTAATTGAATTTTTGCCGGAACGAAAATCTGCTCGGATTGAGTTGCAACATAGTGTATCTGTGGAATTGGACATACCATTATCCGAAGGTGAACGGCAACGAATGATTTATCATTTAAAACAGTTAATGCCGTGGCGCAAAGGTCCTTTTCATCTTTATGGAGTATATATTGATTGTGAATGGCGTTCCGATTTTAAATGGAATCGTCTTTTACCGCATATTTCACCATTAAAAGATCGTTTGGTTTTGGATGTCGGGTGTGGTAGTGGTTATCATATGTGGAGAATGGTGGGTGAAGGTGCTAATCTTGTTGTTGGTATAGATCCAACGGAGCTATTTCTGTGCCAGTTTGAAGCAGTAAGAAAGTTGCTGAATAATGATCGCCGCGCACATTTGATTCCGTTAGGAATCGAGCAGATGCAACCGTTAAATGTATTTGATACCGTATTTTCAATGGGGGTACTTTATCACCGTAAATCACCATTGGATCATCTTTCTCAATTGAAAGCACAATTGCGGAAAGGAGGTGAGTTAGTGCTGGAAACCCTAGTTGTTGATGGTGATAAGAATAGTGTGCTTGTTCCGGGGGATCGTTATGCAAAAATGAAAAATGTCTATTTTATTCCATCGGTGGAGGCACTGTTAAATTGGTTGAATAAAACTGGTTTTAAAAATGCACGTTGTGTTGATGTAGCGGTAACTTCGTTGCAGGAGCAACGGAAAACGGAATGGCTGGAAAATGAAAGTTTAATTGATTTTCTTGATGCGTCTGATCATAGTAAAACAATTGAAGGTTATCCGGCACCGAAACGTGCGGTGATTATTGCCGAAAAATAATAACAAGGTGTTGAAAAAGATGGGAAAATCCCATCTTTTTTAGTCATTCAAAGAGGTTTTCTGTTTTCCATCATCATCAAAATTTTATTCAGCCATCCAGCGCCCAAACTTCGGCTTCATTTGTAACTACTTCTGTGGCAGCATTGAAAATCAAGCCGTATTGCGATTTCTTCCTTTATCAATGATTGCTAAATAATAGAGATCGTCAGATTGCTGATTTTGCTGTAAAAATTATCGAATATTCTTTACCTGGCAAGGCATTCATTGGCAAGTAGATCCATTGTAATGCTAAACTTTCAGGACAAATATTATCCAAATAATGCTCAGTGCAAAGACGCTCTAAGCGGCAATAATGGACTTCTAAGCTATTAATATTCGTTTTTTCTCCGGCGGTAAAATTTTCAATAACTTCGCCAATAGCTTGATTAAAAATGTTGATAGGTATGTTGCTTATTATCATCAAAAAACGGTGTGGCGGAATTAGGTGACACACCGTTTATTATGGTTAATGTTTTGTACCGAAAGGTGGTTTTGCTAACCAAATAATGACAAAAAGCAACATAAATGCAATAGCTGAAACATAGAATATTTCGTTTGCACCAATAATTAGCCCTTGTTGTGTGATTTGATTAGCAAGAGAAGCGGCTGTTTGTGTTTCATTCAAGCCTTTTTCTGCCATTGCTTGGAAATATTGCTGAGATGCTGGATTGTACGGCGTAATATTTTCCACCATTTCACCATGATGTAGAGCCTCGCGATTATACCACATAAACGTGGTTAAGGATGTCCCGACTGAACCAGCTAAGGTACGTAAAAAGTTGAATAAACTTGAAGCAGAGGCTGTTTCTTCAGGTTTTAATCCTGAAAGGGTAATGGTAGTTAAAGGCATAAAGAAACAGGCAACAGCTATCCCTTGTATAAATTGAGGAAGAGCTACTGCAGCAAAATCCATATCAGGTTCAAAAGTGACTGCACGCCAGTGGAATGTCAATGCATAAACGAAGAAACTGACAGTAACCAATAAACGCATATCCACTTTATGTCCGAAACGTCCGATAATGGGGGAGAGTAACAGCGGAAATAAGCCAATTGGTGCAGTCGCAAGACCTGCCCACGTTGCTGTATAACCATATACCTGCTGTAATAACAGCGGAATTAAAACAACAGAACCTAAATAAATTAGGAATGCTAGAGAGGTACAAAGGCAACCGACAGTGAAATTGCGTTTCTGAAACAGCGCAATATCAACAATAGGATGTTTTTCACCCAATTCCCAAATGATTAAGGTGATTAAACCAATGGCAGCAATAATTGCTAATACAACAATTTCAGTTGAATTGAACCAATCTTCTTCACGTCCACGATCCAACATTAATTGTAAGGCTCCTACACCGAAAATAAGCAGAATTAAACCGATACTGTCAATCGGTTGCTTGTAGGTTTTAGTTTCACGATCTCTTAATGTAATTTGTGTGAATAAAATAACTAAAATTCCAACTGGAATATTGATAAAAAAGATCCAACCCCAATGGAAGTTATCGCTTAGCCAGCCGCCTAAAATCGGACCGCAAATCGGTGCAACCACCACAGTCATAGACCAGAAAGCTAATGCCATTGCACGACGCTGTGGAGGATAGTTATTGAGTAATAAACTTTGTGATAATGGTACAATTGGACCAGCAGCTAAACCTTGAATAATACGGCAAGCAATCAACATATTCAGTGAATGTGAAATACCGCATAACCAAGAGGCAATAACAAAGATCAGCACTGAAACCAAAAATAGTTTTACTTCACCGAAACGCCGAGCTAGCCAACCGGTAATAGGAATTGCAATTGCATTTGCAACACCAAAAGAGGTGATTACCCAAGTTCCCTGTGTACTTGAAGCTCCCAGATCGCCAGCGATAGTAGGAATAGCAACATTAGCGATAGTTGAATCAAGGACTTGCATAAAAGTAGCCAACGCAAGCCCTAATGTCATCATAACTAATGCACCGCCTTTAATTGGTGTTTGATTCATTCTGACACTCCCAATTAATGACTATTCTGTTGGATAATTTCCATAATTTCTTGATCAATCGGCGCTAAATCATAATGTACAGTATCAGTTTGATAAAGAGGTTGATTACGAACCTTACTCGGTAGCACCTCTCCATCTTGATTTGAAGTATTGACTTCTGCTGTTGCTGAGAGTCCTATGCGTAATGGATATTTCTGGATCTGTTCCGGATTAAGGGTGATTCTGACTGGCAGACGTTGAACTACTTTAATCCAGTTTCCGGTTGCATTTTGTGCCGGCAAAAGTGAAAAAGCACTACCTGTTCCAGCATCAATACCAGTTACTGTACCGTCAAATTCAATGTCATCACCATATAAATCAAAAATGATATTAACCGGCTGACCTATTCGGATATTTTTTAATTGGGTTTCTTTAAAGTTGGCATCTAACCAGATCTGATTAAGTGGCACTACGGCAAGCAATGGCGAACCTGCTTTAATACTTTCACCCACCTGTACACTGCGTTTAGCAATATAACCAGTAGCCGGGCTGATTACTTTAGTGCGCTGTAAATTTAACCACGCTTGACGAACATTGTCAGCTGCTTGAATCACGGCAGGTTGTTCGGCAATAGGTGTATTTAGCAATAAGGCTTTAGTGGCATTTAACTGTTCATATGTCGCATTCAAATCGCTTTTCGCTATTGTTACCGCATCAACTGCGTGTTGATAATCTTCTTTGGATACTGCACCGGTTTTATTCAAACCTTGACGACGAGAAAGATCTTGCTCGGCTTGTTTTAATGCAATCTGTTTGGCGGCAAGTAGAGAGGTCAATTGTTTCTCAGTAAAAGTGAGTTGGGTTGTTTTACGGACGGTATCAGCTAAAGTATGTTTAGCTTGAGAAAGTGCTAATTTAGCATCACTATTATCAAGCTCAACTAAAACATCACCTTTATTGACTAAATCAGTGCTTTCAAAATTTACTTTGGCAACACTGCCGGAAACTTGAGATGAAACTTGAATGATATTACCCGCCACATAGGCATCATCAGTTTCAGTAAAATCTTTAACAAAAAATAACCAGTAGAGAAAACAGGCAACGGAAATTATAAGTAATAAAATAAAGAAGGAAACTAGACGTTTCCTTCTAATGTTATTACGAACAGTATTCTTTTTTTCTTGTTCGGACATCTCTGACATATAAAAACCTTAAAGTAAAAACTACGTTCTATGAGGATGATATTCATCTAAACGTTTTGATAGTTTAAGCAATAATTTACGCAGAGTTTGATTCTCTTTGTCAGTGAGTACACTGAAGATAGAACCCATTAATTCCCATTGATGAGGTAAAATATCTTGCAAGAATTTCAAGCCTTTCTCATTAATACGTAAACTGAAACAGCGTCTATCTTCCGGCACGCTAATACGATCAATTAACCCTTTATCGACAAGTTCATCGGAAATGCGAGTTGCATTAGTGCGTGATGAACCTAAGATTTCACTAAGATGTGAAGGTTGAATTTCGTGGTTAGGTTGCAAATAAGTTACGATCAACGCTTCAAAAAGCGTATGATTTAGTCCCACTTCTTTAAGGAAATGGTTGCGATGTTCAAGATAATTACTATTCACATTGAATAATAAACGTACAAGAACGACTTGATCTAATGGCATATTAGGAAAATCTTCCGCGTACATTTTTAATACACTATCAGTATCAGATAACAATTTATTCATCATAAGTTACCTCGGGCAATAATATAGAGTAAAACAATAAACCTTGCAATAATAACTTGTCAAACTATATTTTGATCAAGTTTATTTAAAGTTGCCAAATAATTTACAATTAATGATAATAAATTATGTAAAGCAATATAAATACCTAGCAATAAGTATTTGTAACAAAAGTTATAAAGATGTTGTATTAAAATATATGTCTATTTTTGTTTGTACAACACTTTTTTTACATTTTCTAAGATTTGTTTGCGTAATTTATCATCAATAATATGAATGTCGCCGAAAAAATGAGAATGAATATCCGTAATACCACAATAATTGAAAAGACCGTTCACCAGTGTGTGATCAAATGCCTGCATAAATCCCTTTTGCTGATATTTGTATATGTTATTCCCAAATGTTACAAATTGTAACATTTTTTTATCATTTAATAACCCTTCACTGCCGTTGTCATCTGTTTTATATGCAAATCCGTGACTAAAAACACGATCAAGATACCCTTTTAACATAGCCGGGAAGCCCATCCACCAAAGTGGATAAATGAGGGTAATAAGATCCGCTTCATCAATAAATTGTTGTTCCAATTTTATATCAACAGGAATATTTCCTTTATTAATCTGTTCAAACTCGTTCCATGTTAGAATAGGATTAAATTTAAGTTGATAGAGATCGCGAACAACAACATCCATTCCCATTTCTTTGGAAGTTTGGATCACTTCCTCTAAAATAGCGTGATTGAAGCTGTTTTCGTTAGGATGTGTATAGATGATTAAGTGTTTCATCACTTTTATTTCAGTGTGTAAGGTTATTAATAAGCGCGAGTAATATTATTGTAATAATCGTATTTATGCAATATGTATGCTACATAAATTGGAAAATTTTCTAGGAAGATTTTTTAATTTTTGTAAATTGAGTATATTATCACCACAAAAGTATCTACTAGGGAGTTATAGTCGAATGAAAAAACACCACTTAGAAACATTAATTACAAAGCAAAATGTGACATCAAGAATAGAAGAACTCGGCAAAGAAATAAGCCGTTATTATCAGCATAATAGGAGTCAAGGCATTTATGTAGTAGGTTTGTTACGGGGTTCATTTATGTTTATGGCGGACCTTGTTCGCACAATTGATGTATCGTTAGAAGTGGATTTTATGGTCGCATCCAGTTATGGCAGTGGTATGACCACTAATCACGATGTCAAAATCGTGAAAGATTTGGAAGGGGAAATTAGAGGAAAAGATGTTTTGATTGTCGAAGATATCATTGATACCGGTTATACCTTAGATAAAGTAAGACAGATTTTATCCTTAAGAGAACCTAAATCATTGCATATTTGCACCTTGCTGGATAAACCGTCACGCCGTGAAGTGGAAGTGCCTGTCGATTGGATTGGCTTTAGTATTCCTGATGAATTTGTTGTTGGTTATGGTATTGATTATGCTCAACAATATCGTCAGTTGGGCTATATTGCTAAAGTGGTCTTGGAAGAGTAACAAAGAGATAGCATTTGCCAAATTTAGGGGAAGATCGTGTTATTCCACGATTTCTCCTAATCCGCGACGAATTCTTGGTGCAAAAAATTCATAGTCCACCAAAAAAGCATCGTGTCCAAAATCAGACCCAATTTCATCATAATGCAGATTAACACCGGCGTTTTGTAATAATTGCCGACTTTTCTGTAAATCAAACAGCTTGAAGAGTTGGTCGGTCGTTACGGCGATCAGTGTATATTGCGCTTTAATCCGCGATAATGCGACGGAGATATTCTCATAACCGATAGAGGGATCATAGAGATCCAAAGCACGTGTTAATTGGATATAACTATTAGCATCGAAACGTCCGAGAAATTTTTTCCCCTGATAACTTAGATAGGATTCCACTTGGAAATAATCGCCGAGCAGATCATTTTTCTGTTTTATGGCTCTGCCGAACGCTTTCGTCAATTGTGTATGGGTGCGATAGGTGAGCATTCCCAACATTCTTGCAGTGGATAAACCTTGATCAGGGTGTTTGCCCTGATAATAATGACCCTGATTGTAATTCGGATCTTGAATAATTGCTTGGCGCATTACGTGATTAAAACCGATGGCTTCGGCACTCATATAAAGGGAAGAACAGAGGTTGATCACATAATCCATAAAGTCAGGATAATTAATTGCCCATTGTGTGGCTTGCATTCCGCCAAAGGAACCACCAATCACGGCGTGCAAGTGAGTAATCTGCAGTTGATCGAGCAATGCTTTTTGTAGTTGAACAATATCTTGTACCGTAATTTGTGGGAAATCACCGCCATAGGGCAAATGTGTTGCCGGATTGATGCTCATCGGGCCGGTAGTCCCTTTACAGCCGCCTAAAACGTTGGAACAAATAAAGAAATATTTGTCAGTATCTAAAGCACGACCGGAACCAATAAATTCTTGCCACCAGCCTTTTCGTTTTTCATCTTCAAAATAGGGTTCCGCATCACCCGTCAAGGCGTGGCAGATCAAAACCGCATTATTTTTTTGAGCGTTTAACTTACCGTAAGTTTGATAACAAACTGTAATATTCTGTAGTGATCCGCCTAAAGTAAGCGCAAGGGGAGCATCAGTGAATAAAGTAAGTTGTTGTGCCGACATATCAATTCCTAAAACAGCGAATTATTATTATAAGAGTGTGAATAAATTAGCGATCGAGAGAGTGGTTGTCAAGAAATTTTAGCCGTCTAAACATCTAGAAAGTAAAAAGTCTAAACGTCTATTGTTGAGATAGTTTTTATCATACTGATAAATGTAGAAAAAACACTCATTTGGAGTAGGTGATGCATTAAATTTTATGATCTGTGTCATAAAACGAAAATTTTGATTAATAGATAAATTCAATTTATACCTCTTGGGTGTTAAAATTAGACCAATTTTTTAACATTTATTATTTATCATTTAGAGGTAAACATTATGGAATTTAGAATTGAACACGATACGATGGGCGAAGTAAAAGTACCGGCGGATAAATATTGGGCGGCACAAACCGAACGTTCACGCAACAACTTCAAAATCGGGCCGGCTGCTTCAATGCCTCACGAAATTATAGAAGCTTTCGGTTATTTGAAAAAAGCGGCTGCATATGCCAACTATGATTTAGGTGTATTGCCATTAGAAAAAAGAGATTTAATTGCCCAAGCGTGTGATGAAATTCTTGCCAACAAATTAGATGATCAGTTCCCACTTGTTATTTGGCAAACCGGTTCCGGTACACAATCTAATATGAATGTGAACGAAGTGGTTGCTAATCGTGCACACGTGCTAAACGGTGGCAAATTAGGTGAAAAGAGCATTATTCACCCGAATGATGATGTGAATAAATCACAATCTTCAAATGATACTTATCCAACAGCAATGCACATTGCGGCTTACAAAAAAGTTGTTGAAACCACTATTCCGGCAGTTGAACGCCTACAAAAAACCTTTGCTGAAAAATCAGCTAAATTTGCGAATGTTGTTAAAATCGGTCGTACGCACTTAATGGATGCGACACCATTAACATTAGGTCAAGAGTTCTCTGCTTATGCGGCTCAACTTAGTTTCGGCTTAAAAGCATTAAAAAATACATTGCCTCACCTTAGCCAATTAGCATTAGGTGGTACAGCGGTTGGTACCGGCTTAAATACACCGAAAGGTTATGATGTTAAAGTAGCAGAATATATTGCGAAATTTACCGGCTTACCATTTGTAACCGCAGAAAATAAATTTGAAGCGTTGGCAACTCACGATGCGATTGTTGAAACTCACGGTGCGTTAAAACAGTTAGCAATGTCACTTTTCAAAATTGCTAATGATATTCGTCTATTAGCTTCTGGCCCACGTTCGGGTATTGGGGAAATTTTGATTCCGGAAAACGAGCCTGGTTCTTCTATTATGCCGGGTAAAGTTAATCCAACACAATGCGAAGCAATGACAATGGTTTGTACACAAGTATTGGGCAACGACACTACTATTTCATTTGCAGGTTCACAAGGTCATTTCCAATTAAACGTATTTAAACCGGTTATGGCGTTTAATTTCTTGCAATCTGCGCAATTATTAGCAGACGCTTGTATTTCATTTGATGAACACTGTGCGGTAGGCATTGAGCCAAACTATCCACGCATTAAGATGCAGTTAGAAAATTCATTGATGTTGGTGACTGCGTTAAATACACATATCGGTTATGAAAAAGCCGCGAAAATTGCTAAAACTGCACATAAAAACGGTACAACATTGCGTGAAGAAGCGATTAATCTCGGCTTCCTTACCGCAGAACAGTTTGATGAGTGGGTACGTCCGGAAGATATGGTCGGCAGCTTAAAATAATTGCCTAATTTGCATAAAAGATAAAAAGAGTTGGTTTTTTGCCAACTCTTTTTTTGTCGAGAATTTGTAGAAAATTACTGTAATTTTGCTTTGATCAGTTGATAGAACAACTCAATCTGCTGTTCACTGTCATTTAATGCCGGAATATATTGGTATTGTTTACCGCCGGCAGCTAGAAAAATATCGCGATTTTCCACTGCAATTTCTTCTAATGTTTCCAAGCAATCAACAGCAAAACCGGGACAAATAACCGCAATTTTTTCAACACCTTGCCGAGCCAATTTGGTTAGGGTTTCATCGGTATAGGGTTGTAACCAAGGTTCTTTGCCGAAACGTGATTGGTAACTCATCGTCCACTGATTTGCATTTAAAGCCAAATTAGCTACCACTTTATCGACAGTTTGTTGGCAATGCTCGGCATAATAATCACCTAACTGCTGATAACGTTGCGGAATGCCGTGAAATGAGAACAATAAGTGAACATCAGGTTGCAAATAAGGTTGAATCGACTGACTTAGCGCAGCAATGTAATTTGGATGATCGTGATAAGAAAAAATTATCTCAAATGGCAGAATATGCCGTTGTTTTCGCAATGCTTGATGAAACGCATCTAAAACCGAAGCCGTTGTGGTGCTGCTGTATTGTGGATAGAGCGGCAACAAAATAATATGTTCCACCTGTTGTTGATAGAGCCGTTGCAATGCGGCACTGATGGAAGGATTGCCATAAGTCATTGCCAATTCCACTACAACATTTTGATTTTCGTTCTGAAAGCGCTGTTGTAAGGCTGACTGTTGGCGACGGCTGATTGCCAACAGCGGTGAACCTGCTGTTTGCCAAATTTGTTGATAAAGTTTGGCAACTCGAGGTGCACGTTTTGGCAGAATGATGAGATTCAATAGCGGCAGCCATTGCCAACGAGGCAGGTCAATAACACGAGGATCAGTTAAAAACTGGCGTAAGTAGCGTTTTACTGCCGGTATAGTCGGCGCATCAGGCGTACCTAAATTGACCAACAGTACACCTGTTTTTCTCTTATCTGCTTGCATATTACCTCTTGTCACGATTTATCACAGAAAGAGTTAAACGACTTTGACAACAAAGAGTTTTCTGTGAATTGGCAATATCAATTTGCCAAACTTGTAATGTTCTTCCAATGCGTAATGGTACAGCTCGCGCAGTAATACGCTCGCCCATCCGCGTTGCTCTTAAATGGCTGGCATTAATCTCTACACCGACTACTGCTTTATCTTCATCACAAGCACAAAATCCGGCTAAAGAACCGACAGTTTCCGCTAACACGGCGGAAATACCGCCATGCAGTAAACCCATCGGTTGACAATGGCGTTGATCCACTGTTAATGAGGCTTCCAACCAATTATCGCCTTGAGCCGTAAACTCAATACCAAGCTGACTGACAGCAGTATTCTGATTAATCCGATTTAAATCGTGCAATGAAAAGGATTTTTTCCAAATAGCCATTAATTTAAAATCTCCAACAATCCTTGTAATGGGTGTTTTGTTATTTGATGTTCAATACGTTTCACTTGGCTGCGGCAAGAATAGCCTGGAACCAGACAATATTGCCACGCTTTATCCTGAATTTTTTTCGCCCACGATAGCTGATAAATCTCTTTGGAGGTCTGTTCGTGAACGGTTTCGTGCCCGTAAGTTCCTGCCATACCGCAACAGCCCACTTGTACAATTTCCAGTTTTTCACCAAATTTAGCAAAAATTGTCTGCCACTGTTTGCTACTGTTCGGCGATAAACTGCTCTCGGTGCAATGTGGGAAAAGGTACCACGTTGGTTTTTCGGCGCGATCATCTGAATGAATTTCTAATTGATCAATAATTTGTGAAAGCCATTCTTGAGAAGTCAACACCGCAAAATTGCCGCGTTTTTCCCCTAAGATTTGCTTATATTCATCACGATAAGAAAGTACAACAGCAGCATCAACCCCGACCAACGGCACACCTAATTTTGCCACGCGATTAAGCATTTCCGACTGTTTACGTGCAGTTTTACTGAATCGTGTTAAAAAACCTTTAACGTGTTGTGCTTTACCGTTAGGGCGGAACGGCAAGACGACCGCTTCAAAACCTAATTTTTTACTTAAACGCACAAAATCCGCCACTACTTTGGCATCATAAAAAGAGGTAAACGGATCTTGAACGATAAATACCATTTTTTCACGTTGTTTTTGTGATAGCTGTTCTAGTTGCTCCAATGAGCGATCGGTGTAATGGATTTCAACCAACTGTTGTTGTAATGACGGCACAGAAAGCTGCGGCAAATCAACCATTCCAATCATTTTACGTGCGATACGTTGACTGAACGGATGCGCTGTAACAGCATTAAAAAAGGTCGGTGCTTTCGCCATTAATGGTGCGATAGTTTCAACATTTGCGACCACATAATCTTTAAGCGGACGCATATAACGTTGATGATAGAGATGTAGAAATTTCGCTTTAAATTCCGGCACATCAATTTTAATCGGACATTGGCTGGCACAAGCTTTGCAGGACAAACAAGTGTCCATTGCCGCTTTGACTTCGTGAGAAAAATCATCCTGATGATCTTTACTGAAACGATGACGAATTTTCGCAATAAAATCGGCTAATTTAATTTCACTCTTCTCAAAATTGAGTTGATCGGCGGAAACCCCGGCTTGAGCTAGCAATCGCAACCATTCTCTCACTAATGCGGCACGACCTTTTGGTGAGAAAACACGATTTTGGCTAATCTTCATTGATGGACACATTACGCTGTCAACATCAAAATTAAAGCAAAGTCCATTACCGTTACAATTCACTGCGCCTCGGAATTGATCTTTAACTTCAACCGGAATTTGGCGATCATAATCGGCACGCATTGGAGAGAGAACCTCAAACATTTTAGTATCTGAATTTAACGGTTTACAAATTTTTCCTGGGTTCAAGCGGTTGTCTGGATCAAATAATGTTTTTACCTGTTGTAACACCTGCCAAAGTTGTTCACCGAAGAATTTACGGCTATATTCTCCACGCACGCCTTTGCCGTGTTCCCCCCAAATTAAACCACCATATTTTTGAGTAAGATCGGCAACTTGGTCAGAAATGGATTTAAATAATTTGACCTGTTCGCTGTCACAGAGATCGAGCGCAGGGCGAACGTGTAAAACGCCGGCATCGACGTGACCGAACATACCGTATTCAAGATGATGTTTATCTAAAAGGGCTCTGAATTCAGTGATGTAATCGGCAAGATTTTCCGGTGGCACGCAAGTATCTTCAACAAATGGGATTGGTTTGGCACGCCCTTTAGCATTGCCTAATAATCCAACTGCTTTTTTACGCATCGCATAAATTTTTTCAATCGAGGCTAAATCACTGCAAACTTGATAGCCGATAACATCATTTTGTTGCGTAGCGATAGCCTGATCCAAGCGTTGACATAATTGTTGTACTTGTTGTTGCTGGTAATGCTCATTGTTGCCGGCATATTCAACAATATTTAAGCCTAGGATCGGCGCATTGTCTTCTTCTTTTAATAATTCAGAAACGGAATGCCAAATAATATCCTGTTTTGCTAAGTTCAAGACTTTTGAGTCAACTGTTTCCACCGAAAGCGCTTTTGCCGCAACCATTGCCGGAGCGTGCCTTAATGCTGCATCAAAGGAGCGATATTTAATATTGATCAAAGTGCGATATTGAGGAATCGGCAGTAAATTGAGTTTGGCTTCACAAACAAAAGCGAGTGAGCCCTCTGAGCCGGTCAGAATTCGGCTTAAATTAAATTTAGATAGGTCATCATTAAAGACGTGTTTTAAATCATAACCGGTGATAAAACGGTTAAGTTGTGGTAAATCAGAAAGAATTTGTGGACGATATTGGCGACATAGTTGTGCAACCTGTTGGTGAATTTGCTTTCCAGTGGCAGAAAGATTTGCAGCCGCAATGTTATCTTCAAATTGGTCGCAATCAATGCTTTCCGTATCTAAAATATCCCCATTAATTAGCACTGAACGCAAACTTAAAACGTGATCTGATGTTTTGCCGTATTGTAATGAACCCTGCCCTGAAGCATCGGTATTAATCATTCCACCAAGAGTGGCTCGATTACTGGTTGAAAGTTCTGGTGAAAAGAAAAGTCCGTGTGGTTTTAAAAAACGATTCAGTTGATCCTTAATTACGCCTGCTTGTACACGCACCCAACGTTCTTTCACATTGAGTTCTAGAATCTGAGTCATATGACGAGAAAGATCAACGATGATGGTGCTGTTTAATGATTGTCCGTTAGTGCCGGTACCTCCACCTCGTGGTGTGAATTTTAAGGTTTTAAATTGATCGCGTTGTGCAAGTTTAGTCAAGCGAACAATGTCTGAAATATCTTTAGGAAAGAGCAGTGCTTGAGGTAGTTGCTGATAAACGCTATTATCTGTCGCCAGAGAGAGCCGATCAGCATAGTGATAAGCGATATCGCCACTAAAACCTTGATATTGAAGTTGTTCTAAGTACTGCTTAACTAGAGGATCAATTTGCTGATGACTTGCTAAATAAGGGATAACCATAATTAAAACCTTGTACTATAATTGTTGTGAGTGCATTTGAAAGACAACTATACTAGCACAAAATCTTATAAAGAAGAGGTTTATCCGCAATTAGACATCGGATCGTCTCAAAAATTTTTAAAAAATCAAAAAACAATGTTTAATTGTCGATTAATTAGTCTTAATTTGTTTATTTTTTATGCAAAAATTAAAGAAAAGTTTGCTTTTATGTTTTGCAATAGCGATAATAAACAGCACCAAATAAATGAGAAAATTTCATTTATTTAGGGGCTGGATTGAATTTACTGTTATTGGAAGTAAATGACGATCCAAATAATCCAAATATAGATGATAAATTCAAGAGGATTTTATAATGAAAAAGACTGCAATCGCATTAGCAATTTCAGGATTAGCATTCGTATCAGTAGCACAAGCAGCTCCTCAAGCAAACACTTTCTACGCTGGTGCGAAAGCTGGTTGGGCATCATTCCACAATGATGTTAAACAATTTGATAATATCTATGGTCAAGATGCTTATAGTACTTTTGACCAAGATGATAAATTTGGAGTTCATCGTAACTCTGTAACTTACGGTGTATTCGGTGGTTACCAAATCACTGATAACTTCGCTGTTGAAGCAGGTTATGACTTCTATGGTCAATTAAAAGGTCACCAAGGTGACAGTGTTCGTGCACGTCACACTGCCCACGGTTTAAATCTTAGCTTAAAAGCAAGCTATCCGGTAGCTTATGTTGACGGTTTAGACGTTTACGGTCGTTTAGGTGCAGCATTAATCCGTTCTGATTACACTGCTCACGAAGACGGTGAAAAAGTATTGTCTGAACACAAATTAAAAGTATCTCCAGTGTTCGCAGCTGGTGTTGAATATGCAATTCTTCCTGAATTGGCAGCACGTTTAGAATACCAATGGGTTGCTAAAGTAGGTAAAGTTGATCAGTTCGATGATATATCTTACAGCCCAAGTATTGGTTCTGTATCTTTAGGTCTTTCTTACCGTTTCGGTCAGTCAGCAGCTCCTGCACCAGTTGTTGAAGTAATCAACAAAAAATTCGCATTAAGCTCTGATGTATTGTTCGCATTCGGTAAAGCAAACTTAAAACCTGAAGCAGCACAATCATTAGATAATTTACAACAAGAAATCTCTAAAGTTGGTACTTTATCTTCTGTTGAAGTTGCAGGTTACACAGACCGTATCGGTTCTGACAAATATAACCAAAAACTTTCACAAGAACGTGCTAACACAGTTGCTAACTACTTAGTTTCTAAATCAATCTCTCCAGATGTGATTAAAGCAGTTGGTTACGGTGAAGCTAACCCAGTAACTGGTAACACTTGTGATGCAGTTAAAGGTCGTAAAGCATTAATCGCTTGCTTAGCACCAGACCGTCGTGTTGAAGTTTCTGTAAGTGGTCAACACCAACAAACTATTGAACAATAATTTATTTATTGTTTATTAACTTAGCTGAAAATCCCGGATTACCGGGATTTTCTTTTTTATCTCTTTGTCAGAGAATTACTCTCTCATTTTTCTACTCCATTTGATAGTAAGAGTTCAAAAATTTTTTAGCTCTTAAAATAAATCTACAAAATATTGTGTTAGCTCAATTTTTCGAAAAAATAACTTTATTATAATTTTCTGCGGTTTTTTGATAAAAGGAATAAATAATGAGTTGTTTTTTTGTAACGGGTACGGATACAAATGTTGGTAAAACGGTAGTGAGTCGCGCTATTATTCAAGCGTTGCAATCACAGGGAATTCATATTGTCGGTTTTAAGCCTATTGCCTGTGGGGAAGAAGATAGCATTTATACTGAAAATCGTATTGATGATCTTAAACAACAAACAGAAGATAATAAAGATGTTAAGACATTATTGGATAGTACAAATGAAGCGGTAACATATAAAGATATAAATAGCTATACTTTTACAGAAAGTAGTTTACCGGTATTAGCTGCACTGAATGAAATTGATAACATCGACGTGAAAAAAATAGATCAGGATCTTGCCAAGTTAACTTCACGTTATCAATCAGTATTGGTTGAAGGGACTTATGGATGGCTTACTCCGATTAATAAAGAGATGACCTTTGATCGTTGGGTTAAAGAGCATAAAATGCCGGTGGTATTAGTTGTTGGTATTAAAGAGGGCTGCGTCAATCACGCATTATTAACAGCACAATCTATAATTACTTCTGGTGTGCCGCTATTAGGCTGGGTGGCAAATCGTATTAACCCTTGTTTGCGCCATTATGCTGAAATCATCAAATTATTACACGAAGTGATTGATGCACCATTGTTGGGAGAAATTCCTTATATTCATCGCCCAGAACAGCAGCAATTAGGGCATTTTATTACTAATCTTGATCGCCTAACTTGTTTACAAACTGAACTTTGCAAATAAAAAAGCGGCTACATTATGATCTGCACCCCAAAAGTTGGACTTATTACCCAACATACAGAGGTGCAGATTTTTTATCCTATTTTACAATTTCATAGCAAGGCACATAGGCTTCCGTACTTGGCAATTTCATTCTATGTTGCGCAATAAAATCTTTTAATAGATTTTCCATATTTTCCAATACCATCGCATCACCGTGTAGCTTAAAAGCACCATATTTTGCAATTGCGTCTTTAGTATTAGGTTTAATATTGCCGGCAACAATCCCTGAGAATGCGCGTCTTAAATTAGAAACCAAATCCATTAATGGTTGATCTAAATGGAGATTTAATGCTGCCATTGATTGATGATTTGGTTCAAATGGCGCTTGTAGTATCGGATCAATTTTTAGCATCCAATTAAAACTGTAAGCATCGCCTTTTTCAAAACGTTGTTGTTTAATGTTATCCATTGCCTGTTTTGCATAACGTGCGACTGCAACTGGATCATCAATGATAATTTCATATTGTTTACGTGCTTCTTCACCTAATACTTTGCTGACAAAACGGTCGATAGTTGCAAAATAATCTGCACAGGAAGATGGGCCAGTTAAAATCAACGGGATTGTTTGATTGCGATTGTCAGGATGTAATTTAATACCGAGCAAGAATAAAAATTCTTCAAATGTTCCTGGGCCACCAGGGAAAATAAGGAAAGTATGTCCCAATCGAGTAAATGCTTCCAAACGTTTTTCAATATCCGGCATAATGATTAACTCATTTACAATTGGATTTGGTGGCTCAGAGGCAATAATTGAAGGTTCGGTAATACCAATAAAGCGACTGTCTTTATAGCGTTGATTGAAATGCCCAATAGCAGCACCTTTCATTGGTGCTTCCATTACACCAGGCCCACAACCGGTTACAATATTTAATTCACGATATCCTAATTCTAAACCAACAGCACGACAGTATTGATATTCTGTTTCATTAATAGAATGCCCACCCCAACAAACGACTAAATTAGGATCTTCTCCAGTGCGTAATGCTTTTGCATTCCTTAAAATAGAAAAGACTTGATTGGTAATTTTAGCACTTATATCTGCTTGGCTTAAATGATTGCCAAGAAAACGATCTTGGTTAATTTGAACAAAAATAATGTCACGTAGCACAGCAAATAGATGATATTGAATATTACGAATAATTTTATCATCGACAAATGCACTTTCTGGTGGATTGAGTAATTCTAAAGCGATTCCTCGTTCACGCGTCAATAGGTTGATCGCAAAATCGGGATATTTACCAAGTAAAGCTCGGCTGTCGTCTGTTATTGCACCGGAATTCAATACTGCCAAAGAACAGTTTCGATAAAGCGGATAAAGATCTCCTTCAGCACCTTGTTTTAACCGAGCAACTTCCAAATGAGAGAGTTGATCCATACTGCCACGCGGATTAATGTAATAAATACTCATATTTCTCCTTATTGTTGTTATTGGCGAGCCAAACGAAGATTGGCAGGAATTTGTTCAAAATTAGAACGAAATGGATTGATATCCAAACCGCCACGGCGGGTATAACGAGCGTATACCGTTAATTTTTCTGGTTTTGCATAATACATTAAATCGCAAAAAATACGCTCCACACACTGTTCGTGAAACTCGTTATGTTGGCGGAAAGAGATCAAATAGCGTAAAAGTTTTTCTTGATTAATCTCACGCCCGACATAGTGAATTTGAATGCTACCCCAATCGGGCTGTTGTGTGATTAAACAGTTGGATTTCAGTAAATGGCTGACTAAAGTTTGTTCTACTTTTTCACTGTTATTATCAACGCAGTTTTGCAATAAATCGGCATTAAATTGGTAATTATCGATCACAATATCCAGCTGATCGATGCAAATTCCTTCAAGATATGCAATCTTTTGTTGTTGGTAATATTGCAAATCGTGCAGTGTCACTTTAACTTTACCGTTGGCACATTGCTGTAAATCTTGCTGAATTGTGGTTTCGACCTGCTGTTTGTCGGCAAAATGTGTCTGATTGAAACTGTTGAGATAGAGTTTAAAACTTTTTGACTCAATCAAATTTTCACTGTTGCAATCCAACACCACATCAGCAATCGCTACTTGTGGCACGCCATTTTTATTAAGCCACGAAATTTCATAAAGTGTCCAAATATCAGCACCTTGTGTAAAAGGTTGTTGTGATAAGATACCGAGCTGTTCACGGTTGAGTTTGCGAGGCACAGCTTGCAGTAATGAGGGGCGGTAATCTGTAGCGTATGTTGTTTTTTTTCCTAAAGTGAGTTTTATAAGGCTTTCGTCCTGATAATCTATCATATGTAATCCTTTGATTTTGTTATTATTGTATGTCCCAAGATAAATTAGAGACTAAACGGCAATGATCGCATTTGAATTGGAAAAGGTTTATTGCCTCAGCTAGCAGCCATTCTTTGCCACAACAAGGGCAACACCTTGCTAATTCTCGTTGCTTATCCTTTTCACCTACACGATAAAGATAGTAATAAACCGGGCGTTGTAAGTGGCTCTCCAACTGCTGCCGTAAAGCATAGCCTTGGCGTGAGAGCAGACTGGTAAAATCACTGATTTGATAAGTTGCCTCATTGACCAGAACATTGCCATTCATTTGCAATTGGTCGCAAGCCTGCCAATCCTCTTGCCAACGAATACAATTCATACCGAGTTGCGCATTATTGTAACAAAAATGATAAAGCGGAACAGGCAATAATTGTTGCAGCGTACAAATCGGTGAACTGCTTTTCAGATAATTGGTGTAAAGCACCAGTTGATCATCGTCTGTTAACTGCGTACAGGTTTCATCTGAATTGAGATCAATCGCCTGTAATTCTTCATTTGCCGGGAAAATGCCGGCTTGTGCTAATTTATCTAACGCCATTGTAACAAACTCACTGTTATGACGAGCGTGCAGCGCATCTTGCTCCGGACAATTGGCATCAATTTCAAAGGTGAGCAAGTTTTCGTCAGAGAAGTAATAGGTAAGCGGAATTTCGCGGCCAATAATTTGTCCGTTATAACGCCAAGCATCAATCAGTTGATTGCAGAGCATCACGCTTTCGTTGATGTGGTAGGCGGTATGATTTTTCGCGACAAGGTTAATTTTGGTTAAAAACATAAATTCACTCTTATACAAAATAACAAAATGGATATACTATGGCGTTTTAAAAAACGCTATTGTAATCAAAAAAAGAGAGCAGTGATGAAAAAAGAAAATTTATTAGCGGAATACTTATCTGAATTACAACAAATTATGCAGCAACATCAATTGTGGCAACTACAACCACCACCGGCTTCAGCGTTTGAAAGTCAACAGCCGTTTGCGCTGGATACGATGGAGGCGACAGAATGGTTACAATGGATTTTTATCCCACGTATGTCAGCGTTAATTGAAGCAGAAGCACCTTTGCCGACAGCTATTGCGATTTCGCCTTATCTGGAAGAGGCATTAAAAGAACATCCGCATTTGCCTCATTTGCTAGTGCCGATTCAAAAAATTGAGGTGTTGTTGACCAATGTCTGATCAGCAAGCATTACCAATTTTATACCAAGATCAAGCGTTAATTGCGGTTAATAAGCCGGCAGGAATGTTGGTACATCGCAGCTGGTTGGATAAACACGAAACGGAGTTTGTGATGCAGAAGTTGCGCGATCAAATCGGGCAATATGTATTCCCAATTCACCGTTTAGATCGCCCGACTTCCGGTGTGCTGCTGTTTGCGTTAAGCAGTGAAATCGCCAATGCGGTTTGTCGCCAGTTTGAACAAAAACAGGTGAAAAAACAGTATCTTGCAGTTGTACGAGGCTATCTTACCGGGCAGGAAAGGATAGATTATCCGTTGAAACCGAAATGGGATAAAATTGCTGATAAATTTTCGCAGAAAGATAAAACGCCACAAGAAGCAGTTACTGATTATCAAGGTTTGGCAACGCTTGAAATTCCTGTTGCGGTTGGACGTTATGCCACATCACGTTATAGTTTGGTACGTTTAACGCCACAAACTGGACGCAAACACCAGTTGCGTCGACATTTAAAGCATATTTTTCATCCAATTATCGGCGATACACAATATGGCGATTTGCATCAAAATCGAGCATTTAGCGGCTATTTTTCAGTAAATCGACTAATGCTGCACGCAGAAAACTTGGAGTTATTACATCCTAAAACACAGCAGTTGTTACGGATTTCTGCACCACTAGATGAATCTTTTTCAAAAATTAGAAAACTTTTTGATACGTAATAACGCTTTTTGAGCAAATAAATCGTGAAAAATTTGTGATATTTCTTCAATTTTTCACAAAAAGTTAATATTGATTATTGCAAATCTTTGAGATGTCTTGTATATCTTATGGGTCTTCAGTTAAGACCTGAATGAGCAAACATAATATCTCGCCTTTTTACTAAAGAGGAACAACAATGAAAAAATTATTTAAATTAGGGATGGTTGCCGGTTTAATGATGACTTCCGCATCCGTGATGGCGGAAGATAAGTTCGTTACTATCGGTACTGGTGGGCAAACCGGTGTTTATTACGTTGTCGGTCAATCTATTTGTCAATTAGTGAACCGTGATACTGCAAAAACCGGTTTAAAATGTAATGCACCATCAACCGGTGCTTCTGTTGCAAACCTCAATGGTATTGCCAATAAACAATTGGATATGGGAATTGCGCAGTCTGACTGGCAATATCACGCTTATAACGGCACAAGTTCATTTGAAGGCAAGAAGAATGAAAAACTAAGAGCCGTATTCTCAATTCATCCAGAACCGTTTACTGTAATGGCTCGTGATGATTCAGGTATCAAAAGTTTTGATGATTTGAAAGGTAAACGTGTCAATGTTGGCGATCCGGGTTCAGGTACTCGTGCTACAATGAATGTTATTCTTAAAGCAAAAGGTTGGGATGATTCGGTGTTTAAAGTTGCATCTGAGTTAAAACCAGCAGAAATGGCTTCTGTAATGTGTGATAATAACTTAGATGCTATCACCTATAATGTTGGTCATCCGAACGGTGCATTAAAAGAAGCTGCTGCGTCTTGTGATGCACATTTAGTGCCGGTAACAGGTCCTGCGATTGATAAGTTGGTTGCAGATAATCCATATTATGCGAAAGCGGTTATTCCGGGTGGGCTTTATAAAGGTTCTGATCAGCCGGTAGATACTTTCGGGGTTTATGCAACTTTGGTTTCATCAACCGATGTTTCACCTGAAGTGGTTTATGATGTCGTGAAAGCGGTGTTTGATAATTTTGATCGTTTCAAACGTTTACATCCTGCATTTGCTAACTTGAAAGAACAGGATATGATCAAAAATGCATTATCAGCACCGTTGCACGAAGGTGCAGTGAAATATTATAAAGAGCGTGGCTGGATGTAAGCGCCTCTTATCATTTATTGGATTATTGAAGGCAGGAAGTTTTCCTGCCTTTTTTCGGTTTTGAGTTTTGATTTTAGGAGAGCTTGAATGACCTCAACAATAAAAAAACAAGCTGTAGATATTGAAGATCTACAGGATATGGTCGCCTCAAATGATAGCGGTGGTCGCAATCCATATGGTATCTCTAAATATGTGATTATTTGGACGGCAATTGCTTGGTCATTATTTCAAATTTATTATGCTTCGCCGTTGCCGTTTTTGTTACAAGAGGGAATTAAAAGTTTAGGTTGGAATTTGAATGTAGTGGTAGATGACACCAAAGCACGTTCAATCCATTTGGCATTTGCTATTTTCTTGGCTTATTTATCTTATCCGGCATTTAAACGCTCTCCAAAGCAGCATATTCCCGTGATTGACTGGATCTTTGCTGTTGTAGGAGCTGTTTTATGCCTTTACCCGATAATTTTTTACAATGAATTGGTTACTCGTTTTGGTGCGCCTAACCTACAAGATATTGTTGTAGGTATTGTCGGTATTTTGTTATTGCTGGAAGGCACACGGCGTAGTTTAGGATTACCACTAGTGGTGATTGCTGTTGTATTTCTGCTTTATAACTATTTCGGTCAATTCTTTCCGAGCAGTTGGCTAATAAGCCATAGAACTGGAACGCTATCTCACATTATTAATCAACAATGGGTAACTACTGAGGGTGTGTTTGGGGTGGCACTTGGCGTATCGACTAAATATGTGTTCCTATTTGTTTTATTCGGTGCATTGTTAGATAAAGCCGGAGCAGGTAACTATTTTATTAAAACTGCCTTTGCTTATTTAGGGCATTTACGTGGTGGCCCGGCTAAAGCAGCGGTTGTGGCTTCCGGTTTAACTGGGTTGATTTCTGGTTCATCAATTGCCAATGTGGTTACGACCGGCACTTTTACAATTCCGATGATGAAACGTGTTGGGTTTTCAGCAGAGAAAGCTGGTGCGGTTGAAGTGGCTTCTTCAGTAAATGGACAGATTATGCCGCCGGTAATGGGTGCAGCAGCATTTTTGATGATTGAATATATCAATATGCCATATAACGAGTTAATTACCCACGCTTTCTTGCCGGCTGTAATCTCTTACATTGCATTAGTTTATATCGTACATTTGGAAGCGTGTAAATTGAATTTGCAGGGCTTACCACGTCAAGATGTAGCAAAACCGTGGGTAGTTACCGTTTTAAGAGCATTATCTACTTTCATTATTATCTGCCTGCTCTATTTTGCTGTAGATTTCGGTTTGGGTTGGTTAAAAGTGGTAACGCCTGATTTTGCTTTTGTCATTGTTTGCTTATTGTTGGCAATTATCTATATGTTATTGCTATACCGTGTTTCTACTTTTCCAGATCTAGAAATTGATGAGCCGAATCAGGAAGTTGTGGTGTTACCAAGGGTTAAACCTACCGTTAATTCTGGGATGCATTTCTTACTACCTGTTGTGATTTTAATTTGGTGTTTGATGGTGGAACGTTTGTCACCAGGCTTATCTGCTTTCTGGGGTACAATGGCGTTAACTGTGATTTTATTAACACAACGTCCATTATTGGCTTATTTCCGTAAACAGGGCGATTTAGTAAAAAGTTTCAAACAGGGCTGGCAAGAATTAATTAACGGTTTAGAAACCGGCGCAAGAAATATGATTGGTATCGGTATTGCAACAGCAACAGCCGGTATTATCGTAGGCGTAGTGGCACTGACCGGTTTCGGCGTACAGTTATCTGGCATTATTGAGGTATTATCAATGGGTAATATCTTATTGATGTTGATTTTAGTTGCTGGGTTTAGTTTGATTCTTGGTATGGGATTGCCGACCACAGCAAATTATATCGTGGTTTCTTCCTTAATGGCAGGTGTTATTTTGGAAGTAGGTCGCCAAAATGGATTAATTGTGCCGTTGATTGCTATCCATTTATTCGTATTTTACTTTGGTATTATGGCGGATGTGACACCACCAGTTGGGTTGGCATCATTTGCCGCTGCTGCTGTTTCCGGTGGAAATCCAATCAAAACTGGTATGGTGGCATTCTTCTATAGTATGCGTACTGCGTTATTGCCGTTTCTATTCATTTTCAATACTGATTTGTTATTATTGAATGTCGACCTTTTCCACGGCGTGCTGATTTTCTTTGTGGCAACGATTGCAATGATGGTGTTTACTGCGGCAACAATGGGCTGGTTTATGACCAAAAATAAATGGTGGGAAACCATTGCACTGCTGTTGATTGCCTTTATGTTGTTCAGACCGGGCTTCTTTATGGAATATGTATCGCCAAGCCAGCGTCATATTCAACCGGAACATTTAATTGAAGAAGTGGCACACGCACCGGTTGGTGAGCCATTGACACTGAAAGTTTCTGGCGTGAATCCTTATGGCAAACAGATAGAATTCTTTGCTGAATTAAAAGTACCGGCAGGGGATAGCGGTGAAGAACGTATACAAAATATGGGCTTGACTTTATTGTCAACAGATGAACAGGTTGAAGTGAATGGTGAGCAGATTAAGAAAATCTTAATTGATAACGTTGAAATTGACTCGCCGGCAGCAAAAGCTAACCTTAATTGGGATCAGGTGATTTTAGATGTATCTTTGCCGTTGAAAGGTGCGTTTAATAAGGAATGGATGTTTATTCCGGCATTATCGATTTTGGCTGTTTTAGCGTGGAATCAACGTCGTCGTAAATTTACAAGGGGAAAATAGATGCAGTTATTTAATAAAATTTTAATCGCAGTGGATTTGGGGCATTTAGAGGGAGCAAAAAAGGCGGTGAGAACCGCCTTAGCAATGACGGAAGGCAATCCTGATGCCGTGTTGCGGATTGTCAGCATTGTGCCACCGTTGGGAAACAGCTTTGTTTCTTCATTGTTACCTCGAAACTTTGATAAGGATGTGTTGGCGGAAGCCAATAAACGTTTGCACGACTTTACTCAGGAAAACTTTCCGGCAGATCGTAAAGTGCAACATATCGTGGCACACGGTACGGTTTATGAAGAAATAAATACTATTGCACAAGAAAAGGATGTTGATTTAATCATTATGATGGCAACAAAACCGGGAAAGCCGGGATTAAGTTCCAATACCGTGAAAGTCGCACGTTTCAGTGAAAAACCAATTTTAATTTTGCGGTAGTTGTGATGAGAAGTCCTCCAATCTGCAATATTGGAGGATTTTTATCTGTGTTAATGATTAATTTCGTTCATAACGTAAACGTAATGACACTGAATCGGCATAGCGTAATGCAAACGGTTTGGCAATTTCTACTTCCGCCCATTCTACCGCTTCTGGTTCAGCAATAATTTCTAACACTTCTCGCACCATTCGTTCTAACAATGCGAATTTATGTGTTTCAACATAATGAATCACTTTTTTGGTAATAGTTCGATAATTCAATGCATCTTCTACATTGTCACTTAAACTGGCTTTTTCGCAGTTATAACCGAGTTGAATTTGCAGAACAACATCCTGTTTATTGTTAATTTCTTCCTCTTTAATTCCAATAAAAGTGCGTAAACGTAGATCGCTGATTGTAATCACGGCTGAATTAATAATTGGCATTATACCTCCTTATAGCATCGCTTTTTTGCTATTATAGCCTAGTTTAAAATTAAGATTGAACAGGAAATCCTATGGAAACAAATGTTGCTAAGAGCAATATTAAAAATGTCATTATTATATTGGCCTGTCTTGTGATTATTTTAGCGGGAATTAAATCTGCTGTTGAAATTATTGTACCGTTTTTGCTAGCACTTTTCTTGGCTATTGTTTGTACGCCACTTATTAATTTCTTAGTTAAATTAAAAGTGCCGTTATGGTTGGCGGTTATCGCATTATTGAGCTTAATTGTGATTGCATTGACTTTTTTCGCCGGCTTGGTTGGTACTGCTGTGAATGAGTTTTCCGCATCCATTCCAACTTACAAACAGTTATTAGCACAACGTATTTCCGGTTTGGCAGCAATTATGGATCGTTTTGATTTATATCGTTTTTTACCAAAAACTATTGTTGAAGAACATCTTGATCCGAATATTATTATGGGACTGATCCGCCGTCTTTTGACTGGAATATCTGGTGTGATTACCAATGGTTTTGTGTTGTTGTTAATTGTGGTGTTTATGCTGTTTGAAGCACCGAGTATGAAACAAAAATTGGCAATTTTTTTCCAAAATAAACAGGAGAAAAAAGAGCTGGAGAATATTCAACGAGTGTTAAATAGTGTCATTAGTTATTTGGCAATTAAAACTTTTGTGAGTTTGTTAACCGGTGTGTTGGTGTGGGCAGCGTTGGCAATATTAGGGATACAGTATGCGGTGCTTTGGGGAACGGTTGCTTTTTTGCTTAACTATATTCCTAATATCGGTTCAGTTTTAGCTGCTATTCCGGTTGTTGTACAAGCATTAATTCTAAATGGTTATAGTGACAGTTTGCTAGTGGCGATAGCTTTTTTGGTTATTAATATGATTATAGGTAATATTATTGAACCACGTTTGATGGGAAGAACATTAGGCTTGTCCACTTTGGTTGTTTTTATCTCATTGATTTTTTGGGGTTGGTTGTTGGGATCGGTAGGAATGCTACTTTCTGTCCCGTTGACAATGGCGGTAAAAATTGCATTAGAATCAAGTGAAAATACAAAAAAATATGCCTATTTATTAGGTGATGGGCGAGAGTAAACGTGCTTTAAATTTAGAAAAAATCTGCCACTAACGGTAGAAATTATGTGGAATTAAGTAATGAATGGTTATTTATCTGAATTTTTAACGCTTGCGTTGGTGCATTTTCTTGCTGTAGTGTCGCCAGGACCGGATCTTGCCGTTACCACCGCAAATAGTGTTCGCTACGGAAGAAAAATAGGAATAATGACTGCAATAGGGATAGGTTTTGGTATTTCTATTCACGTTATTTATTCTCTGATTGGTTTATCATTTTTACACGAACAGAGTACATTATTTAATGTTATACGCCTTTTAGGTGCATTATATTTGCTCTATTTAGCCTATTTATTAATTGGTAGAGGTAAAGAAAGTGATAAAAGTTTTTCTGCTGAAGCCGAAGAAATAACTTCTTATAGCGCGTTTTTGAACGGTTTTTTAACCAATGTCCTCAATCCTAAAGCGGTATTATTCTTTGTGGCAATCTTTACTTCTTTGATTTCTCCGAATACACCTTTGTTTTTAAAAATTGGCTATGGTTTATGGATGTGCAGTGTGAATGCTTTATGGTTTACATTTGTGGCATTATTTTTTACTAAACCAGCAATACGACAGGCATTTTTATTAAAATCTCATTATTTTAATCGAATAATGGGCGTGATTCTTGCGCTATTGGCTTTTTATGTTGGCTATGAAATGTTAGGGATTGAATAAACAAACAGTAACTTAATCATTAAATAATGAAACGAGGAAATACTATTTTTTCCTCGTTATTCATACGTTATAGCAGAAAAATATTAAAGCGGAATACTAATAAAAAAGACCAATAGCACCGGAACGACAAGATTAATAATAAAGCCGAAACTGATTGCCAATGGTACGGCTTCAATACCACCACTGCGTTGAATAATCGGCAGCGTGCAGTCCAGTGCGGTTGCACCTGCAATTCCGATAGCGGTCGCTCTAAAATGATGCATAAATAACGGAATTAAAAACAGACTTGCAATTTCTCGTGATAAGTCGTTGAAGAAAGCGATGCTTCCCCAAATCGGTCCCCAAGCATCATTTAATAAAACGCTTGATAATGAATACCATCCCATACCGGAAGCAATCGCTAATCCTTGAACAATAGATAGTTGTAATGTCAATGCCGCTAAAATACCACCGCATAGAGAACTAATAGTCAACAAAATTGAAACAGCAATGCCGTGTTTATTAAAGAAAACCTGGCGTAGATTGATGCCACTGTTCCTAAGTTGAATGCCAACCAAAAAAATTAAAACAATTAACACATAGGTGCTTGAACCGTGTGGAATACTAAAATAGTTTTTTCCTAAGAAACCAATAATAAATCCTAAAACGACCATACTGCACATTTTTGCTGAGTCTAAAATCATCTTCAAACGGGAAGGCATTTGCTTTTGTGAGTTTAAAGTTGATACAGGATAGCGTTTATCGTACAGCATTAAACAGAGAATATTTAAACCGTGGATAACAAGGCTGAATACGGCGGCTTTGAACGCTATATTAGGCAAGGTTCTCGCTAAATCATCTAATTGACCTAACGAGCACCCCATCACAAACAGAATTAAAAACAGCAACCACATTATTGATTTATTCACCCAATGAATAAATGTGACGTTGTGACTTTTAATTAAATAACCTAAGAAAAGAGGCACTAATACAATGGATAAGCTTTCTAACATAAAAATGATAATTCAGTCTTGATATTAAGTAAAAGTCGATAATTATCGGAGATTAATGGGGAATGTCAAATAAAAGGCGATGGAATGTGCTAAGATACATTGCATATTTATCAGGATGTAGGATCCGTTATGTATCTTAAACAGATTGAAATTGTCGGCTTTCGCGGTATTCATCGCCTCTCTTTCCAATTACGTTCTAATATGGTGTTAATTGGTGAGAATGCGTGGGGAAAATCGAGTTTATTGGATCTATTAAGTCTAGTTTTTAATAAAGAGGCTCAACTTTATCAATTTCAGCCGCAAGATTTTTTTCAATCAAATCAAGCTGAAATTAAATCCGCTACTTCCATTAATTTGTTATTTACTTTTAGCGAATCGCAACAGCAAGAATTAAACCAACAAATGCACCATTTTTTGCATCCGGTAGCAGTGTCTCACGAAGATGGCTATTACAGAATTTACTTGCGTGTTTTTGCGGAAGCGCAAGAAAGTGGTGAGATTGTTACTAGTTATACCTTTATTGACGGACAGGGGAATATTTTGCCGTTGGAAGCAGCACAACAACAAAAATTGGTTTGTCGTTTAATTCAACGTCATACGATTTATCGTTTTAGAGATGCTAGGTTAAAACAACGCCCATTACAATTACAAGCAGTGAAGGCAAGCAAAAAATTAGATCCGGACATTCTGGATCAATTCGCAGCAGTGATGTCTTTGTTGCGTTATTACTTTATTCCCGAAAATGAACGGCTGGCAGTGGTCGGAGATACCAGCATTTTATGGCAAAAGGCAAAAAAATTGGCGGAACAGTTGCGAGTCGGCGATGAGAACTTAAAACGTTATTTTTTTGTCTATCTGGTGAAACATTTTTTGCCGGATGACAAAAGTCTGTTTTCGCAAATGAGCAATCCGATCATTCTGTTTGAAGATCCGGAATCACGCTTGCATCCGCGCTTAATGTCAATTATGTGGGAGTTAGTCAACTATATTCCATTGCAACGTTTGATTACGACAAATTCAGTTGCGTTGTTAGCGCATATACCATTACATTCTATTTGCCGTTTGGAGAGAGGGGAAGATCGTATTCAGGCTTATCAGCTGGATAGATACGACTTGGGAAAAGTAGATGTACGTCGCTTAACCTTTCATATTCGTTATAACCGTTGTTTAGCGCTATTTTCACGGGTTTGGATGTTTGTTGAGGGGGAAACAGAAGTCTGGATTTTAAATGAATTAGCACGAATTTTAGATCTAAATTTAGAAAATGAAGGAGTACGTATAGTTGAATTTGCACAGTGCGGAATTAGACCACTAATAAAATACGCTAATTTGATGGGGATTAAATGGCATATGTTGGCAGATGGTGATGATGCTGGACAAAGATATGCTGCTATTGCTGCTGATTTATTACAAGAAAATGAGCATTATTTAGATAAAATAACCTTGTTACCAAGAAAAGATATTGAACACTATTTTTTTGATAACGGATTTGATAATGTCTTTAAGAGGTTAGCGAGATTATCGACACAACATAAACTCAGTAAGTCGCAGATTATTCAACGTGCTATTCAGAATACTTCAAAGCCGGATTTGGCTTTGGCAATAGTAGGTGAGGTAGAGAAATATGGAATACAATTTATTCCATTACTATTTCGTCGTTTATTTTCTAAAATATTATTACTTGCAAAAGAACAGGGAGTATAAAAAATTTAGCTTTTTTTCAAAAAATGTAAGTATTTTTTGTTAGAATTAAAAGGAAAAGCCTGTTACTCGCTTTTCCTTTCTTTTTTTGTTTATCATACAGGTATTTTTTTATGCAAAATCAATGCTTTTTAGCAAAATTCTTCCATTTAGAACAGCATAATACAGATGTCAAAACTGAAATTATCGCTGGGATTACCACCTTTTTAACAATGGTTTATATTGTATTCGTTAATCCCTCTATTCTCGGCGTGGCAGGAATGGATACACAAGTTGTGTTTGTCACGACTTGTCTGATTGCAGCGTTTGGTAGTATTTTTATGGGATTATTCGCCAATTTACCGGTTGCTTTGGCACCAGCAATGGGGTTGAATGCCTTTTTTGCTTATGTTGTCGTGAGCAAAATCGGTTTATCTTGGCAGGTCGGAATGGGAACGATCTTTTGGGGTGCAGTTGGGTTATTGACTTTAACCTTGTTTCAAATCCGTTATTGGCTCATCGCTTCAATTCCACTCAGCTTGCGTGTCGGAATTACTGCCGGAATCGGCTTATTCATTGCTTTAATGGGCTTTCATAACGCCGGCATTATCGTGCCGAATGAAGCGACGTTAATGTCTTTGGGTGATCTTCATTCATCGACTGTTTTACTTGGCATTTTGGGTTTTTTCATTATTGTTATTCTCTCGTCTAAGAATATTCACGCTTCTGTGTTGGTTTCAATTATTGTTACTACCGTGCTTTCATTGCTTTTGGGTAAAACTGAATTTAACGGTATTTTCTCTATGCCACCAAGTATTACTTCGGTTGTTGGGCAAGTAGATGTTATGGGTGCATTACAAGGAGATTTATTAGGAATTATCTTCTCTTTTATGTTGGTGAATCTGTTTGATTCTTCAGGCACGTTGTTAGGTGTAACTGATAAAGCTGGTATCAGCAATGCGCAAGGGACTTTCCCGAAAATGAAACAGGCACTTTATGTCGATAGTATTAGTTCTGTAACAGGCGCTTATCTGGGGACTTCTTCTGTTACTGCTTATATTGAAAGCAGTGCCGGCGTGTCAGTCGGAGGACGTACCGGTTTAACTGCAGTAGTTGTCGGTATTTTGTTCTTAATAGTGATGTTTATTTCGCCATTGGCATCTATTGTGCCGCCATATGCAACTGCTGGAGCATTGATCTATGTTGGTATTTTGATGTCTTCCAGTTTAATCAAAGTGCGTTGGGATGATTTAACCGAGGCAACACCAGCGTTTATTACTGCGGCGATGATGCCATTTACCTACTCAATTACCGAAGGGATTGCACTTGGTTTTATCAGTTACTGTGTGATGAAATTCTTTACCGGAAAAGCCAAAGAGGTTTCTATTCCGGTCTGGTTAATTGCCGTATTATTTTTACTTAAAATTATTTTTGTAAATTAAGGGATTACTATGCAAAAGCTACTTTATATTTTAAATGAGTCACCTTATGGTGGTGAAAAAACTTTCAATGCGTTGCGTTTTGCATTGGCATTAAAAGAAGAACACAACCAAGATGTAGAAATGAAAATTTTCTGTTTTTCTGATGCCGTATTGTCCGGTTTAAAAGGACAAAATCCGAAAGAGGGTGCAAATGTTCAGGAAGTATTAGCCATTTTGACCGGTTTAGGGGTAGAGGTAAAATTATGTACCACTTGCACAAATGCACGAGCGATCTCTAAACAGCCGCTGATTGAAGGGGTGTCATTAGGCACATTAGCAGATGTTGCCGAATGGACTTTATGGGCGGATAAAGTATTAACTTTCTAATATTATTAAGGTTGTCGTAGCAGTTGCTCGGCAACCTTCTCATTTAAACAAGCCAATCTTTTAATTTCTATTAAAGTAAATTTGAACAGAATGAATACGCCACTGAATGTGATTACATTACCTTTAGCACAGAATAATATTATTGAGGCTTCTGCCGGTACGGGCAAAACTTATACGATGGTTACGCTCTATTTGCGTTTATTGTTACAGGCGGGAGAGAATAATTTCCCTACGCCGCTGGATATTGAGCAGATTTTAGTGGTAACGTTCACTCGGGATGCGACACGGGAATTGCGTCAACGCATTCGTGAAAGAACCCAATTGTGGTTAAAATTATTGGAGAGTTATCAACAAAATCGTGATAAAAGTGAAATTAAGGATAATGAGCTACTAGCATTGTTACCTTATATCGAAGCACAATTACCACTTGCAATCCAACGTTTATCTTTTGCTTGTGAATATATTGATAAAGCAGCAATTTTTACGATTCACGGTTTTTGCCAACGTATTTTGCGTCAATATGCTTTTGATTCAGGTTTAGGTTTTAAATTTGAGTTGTTAGAACAGAATCGAGAGCAATTACGGCAAGTTAATTATCAGCTGTGGCGAGACAAATTTTATTCCATTTCGGCAGAACAGGCTCAAATTGTGCGTCAGGTTTTTGTTACTCCGGATAAATTGTTTCAACAGAATGAACGTCTGTTAACGGGGGAACTGCCTAAAATCAATCAAACGTTGCCGTTTACCGATATCAGTGCCGGATTGGATTATTATCAGCACCAACTACAACAGTTTCAACGGCTTGAACAACAATATTTAGCAGAGTTTATCGATTGGTTCAAACAGTATGAAGAAAACTTGAATCAGCAACGTTCAAAATCCAAAAAATTTACTGATTATTTCGATGCAGTACTTTCGGCAACAACAACGATTGAGCAGAGAATTTCCTTAGCGGAAAAATTGTTGCCGATCTATTTTAAGAAAAATAAAGAAGTTGAACTGCCAGCTTTTGTGATTGAGTTTAAAAATTTTTTGCAACAGTTTTCGCAAAATGATTTTTGCCAAAAAATGCACTATCTTTATGTGGCAGAATTACGGCAACGCATTTTTGACTATCAAGATAGCCATAATGAAAAGCAATTTGATGATTTGCTGCGGATGTTGCGTGATGTGCTGCAAAAACTATCCGCCCACCAATTAATCGCCTTGATTCGTCAACAATATCCGTTTGCGATGATTGATGAGTTTCAGGATACCGACCCGGTGCAGTTAGCCATTTTTTCAAAAATTTATCTACAAGCTGTAACAAATGAAACCACCACCGGATTTACCGTAATCGGCGATCCTAAACAGGCGATTTATCGCTTTCGAGGTGCGGATATTTTCACCTATTTATCGATAAAAGATAGCAATGATCAACACCAAGCTATTGAGAATATTTATACGTTACAACGTAATTATCGCTCAAGTGCTAAATTGATTGAAAGCATTAACAATTTGTTTTTAAATGCAAAAAATCCGTTTTATTTGGATGAAATTGAATTTATTCCTGTTGAAGCAGCACAACAAACGAGTGCTTTTTATGTTCAGGGGCAGGTGCAAAAAGCGTGGCAACTATTGCAATTAACACAGGATGAAAACAACGGTCTCACAATGGAGATAATGGCACAGGCTTTTGCTTCCCATTTGCAACAGTTATTGACGATTTCACAACAAGGAAACGCCTATTTTGGTGCTGATGGACAAGAGAAACAGGCAATTACTGCAAAGGATATTGCGATTTTGGTGCGTAATGGTAAAGAGAGCGACATTATCAGACGCGCTTTGACACAAAAAGGTATTGCTTCGGTTTATTTATCGGAGCGTTCCAATGTGTTTACCAGTATGGCGGCAAAAGATCTTTATCGTATTTTACGTGCTTGTTTAACGCCGTTTAACGAAGGGGCGGTGTTGGCAGCTGTAGGCTGTACCTTATGGGGGCTGACAGCAGATCAAATTTATCAGTTGAAACAAAATGAAACAGAGTGGGCAGCGTTGATTGAACGTTTACTGCATTATCAAACGGTGTGGCAAGCACAAGGTGTGTTACCAATGCTGTATCAACTTTTCCAATCGGAACAAATTCCGCTACGATTGCAACAATTTGATTTCAGTGAGCGTTATTTGGTTGACTTATTGCACTTAAGCGAATTATTACAACAAGCGATGAACCAACAACAGAATGAAGAGGCATTGCTTAATTGGTTTGAATTACAATTGAGCGGAAATAGTGATAGCGAAGAAAATCGCTTGCGTTTGGAACGGGAGCAAAATGTTGTTAGCATCATTACTATTCATAAATCGAAAGGCTTGGAATATCCACTCGTTTGTTTGCCATTTATTTTAAATCCGGCTTCAAACCGCAAAGAGGCGTTTGGTTTTTATCACGATGAGCAGAAACAATTAATTTGGGATCTACACAATCAGCAACCGGAAAAAGCGGAAAGAGAAGTTAAAGCGGAAGAGATGCGTTTGCTTTATGTGGCGTTGACACGGGCGAAATATCAATTAATTGTGGGCGTACCAGCAACCTTTAATGCAATCAATAATAAATTTAGCAAATGGGATAGCAAAAAGTTAACTGCGTTGGATTATCTGTTGTTGGGCGGACAACAGAACGTTGAGCAAAAAGAGGTGAGTTATGCCACATTATTGACACAAGCATTGGCAGATAATTATGAAATGCAAGAGATAACAGAAACGGATGAGATCAACAGCCCAATGCAGTCGTCAGCACCAAGAGAGTTATCGGCACGGCAATTTCATCAAAACATTGAAAAAAATTGGCGAGTAACCAGTTTTTCTGCTTTGCAGGCGAAATTGCAAGCATTGTATGGTGAACATTTAAGCGATAATGCGCAAGATTATACCGATAATGCAATTGAAGTAGATGATGAAGAAACAGTGCCTTCAGCAAAGCCGCTTTCCATTTATCCTCAACATTTTACCCCGTTTGATCTCCCGAAAGGAGCAGGTGTTGGTTCAGTGCTGCACACCTTTTTAGAAAAATTGGATTTTATTCAGCCGCTAAAAACGCAATCATTGCAAATCTTATGCCAGTATCTTGGTTTGGATGAACAGTGGCTTGAGCCATTACACCTTTGGTTTAGCAATATTTTGCAACAGCCATTGCCGGAAATGGGCTGTTTGGCAAATGTTGCTTCGACAGATAAATTAATGGAAATGCAGTTCTATCTCAAATTGGGTAATTTATTTAATCAACAACAGTTCAACCAAATATTAAGACAATACCATCCTTTGTATGATCAACAACATCCGGTGCAGATTGAAGAGATTCAAGGTGTTATTCGAGGGTTTGTTGATCTGGTTGTTAGACAGAATGGAAAATATTATCTAATTGATTATAAAAGTAATTTTTTAGGAGATGGTATCGAATATTATCAGCCGGATAAATTGGCAAAAGCGATCTCATCGCAACGTTACGATTTGCAATATTTGATTTACAGTTTGGCATTACATCGTTATCTGAAATGGCGTGATCCGAATTATCGCTATGAAACACATTTCGGTGGCGTGTTTTATCTGTTTTTACGTGGAATGGCGGTGCAGAATAATGCGCAAACAGGGGTTTATTTTACGAAGCCGTCTGTTGAATTGATTGAAAAATTGGATCAATTGTGGGGTGAATGATGTTGGCATTATTACAACAATTACGTGATCAAAAATTGATTGAAAATATTGATTACTATTTTGCCGATTACATCGCACGGCAAGGGCAGTCGCAAACAGAAGCGATTAACGATCTGGCAGCATTGTTTGCCGCATTATTGAGTTTTGCCAATCAGCAAGGGCATAGCTGCCTGTTTTTGACAAAAAACGTATTAGAAAATCCGTTCGAGTTGAAATATCAGCCGGAACAGCAGGCATTATTGCAACAAATTGAGAATGTGCTTGCGCCTTATGATGTGAAAGCATTGTTAGCAAATTTAGTACAACATCCGGCTTTTTCGGTGAATGATCAGCAAAATACACCGATTGTATGCAAAAAAATTGGTGAAATTGATGCACTCTATTTTCATCGAATTTGGCAAGATGAACATTATATTGCGGCGCGCCTAAGCGAAAGTCGCCCAATTCATTATCAGCAGAATGAACTGACGGATTTGAAACGAATTTTACAGGCATTATTCCCACATTCTCAGCACTTACCGGATTGGCAGAAAATTGCGGTAGCGACAGCATTTTCATCGACAATCAGCTTTATTTCCGGTGGGCCGGGTACAGGGAAAACGACAACGGTTGCTAAATTATTGCTTGGCTTGCAATGGTTGCAGAAAATACGTAACCAGTCTTTGCTCAATATTCGATTAGCTGCACCGACCGGAAAAGCAGCGACACGATTGACGGAGTCATTGCATCAAGCCATTCAAAACATTCATTTACCGCTTGATTTATCATCAACGTTGCCACAGGAAGCCGCGACCATTCACCGTTTATTGGGGATGCGTCCCAACAGCCCACCACGTTATCATCAGCAACAGCCGCTCAATATTGATGTGTTGGTGATTGATGAAGCCTCAATGATTAATTTAGCGTTGATGGCAACACTGTTGCGTGGCATAAAACCGAGTACGAAATTGATCTTTTTAGGTGATAAAGATCAGTTGGCTTCGGTGGAAAGTGGCGCAATTATGGCGGAATTGGGGCAATTTTTATCGTTTGATTACAGCCGGCAACAAGCGACTTTTTTAGCAACAGTTTGTGAACAGCAGGTTGCTTTTAGTAATGAACTGAACTTTATTCGTGATAGCCTTTGTCATCTGCAACACAGTTATCGTTTTAATCAAAATACCGGAATTGGGCAGTTGGCAAAAGCGGTTAATCAACGTCAAGCTGAAGAGAGCTGGCAACTTTTTGCTGAATATGACGATATTCGTGTGTTGCCGTTATTTCGACCAGGTGAAGCAAACAATCAACAGGTAGTGGATTTTGCGGTTGAACTTTATTCCGATTATTTTAAATTTGTACAAAGTGAAAAAAATTGGCAGCCGGCGGCGATTGCAAAAGCGTTTATGTTATTTAAACAAGCGCGTTTGTTAAGCGCATTGCGTAACGGACAATTCGGTGTAGAGCAGTTAAATCAACGTATTGCAGAACAGTTACGGCGTAAGAAATATATCCGTTTTCAACACGTACACGAATGGTATCTCGGCAAGCCGGTGATTATTTTGCAAAATGATAACAACAGCCGCTTGTTTAATGGTGATATAGGTTTAGTATTACCTGATAAAAACGGTGATTTAAAAGTTTGGTTTGAGGCGGAACAAGGTTTTCGTGAAGTGTTATCAAGCCGTGTGCCGAGTGTTGAACCGGCTTATGTGATGACTGTGCATAAATCGCAAGGTTCTGAATTTACCCGCACCGTGCTGGTATTGCCGGCGGAGTATAATCCACTGTTGAGCAAAGAGCTTATCTATACCGCCATTACCCGAGCAAAACAGACGTTTACGGTATTTAGTCGGGAAGCGATTTGGAAAGCGGCAGTGCGAACACAAACCCAGCGTTACAGCGGCTTGGCACAACAAATCAAACAGATTTTTAAGGAAAAGGAGTCAGAGGATGTTATTAAAGGCAATTCCGGCATTGAGTGATAACTATATTTGGTGTTACAGCAGAGATAATCAGCACGCATTAATTGTTGATCCGTCGGAAGCGGAGGTGGTTGAGGATTTTTTGCAGCAACATCAACTTAAAATCGAAGCCATTTTGATTACCCATAATCATAGTGATCATATCGGCGGTGTGGCAGAGTTGCGCAAATATTATCCGTTTGTCCCGATTTATGCGCCGGCGGAAGTCGGTCATTTAGCCACGCATATCGTCAGTGCCGGTATGCAACATACGCCTTATTATTCCATTCGTATTTTGGAAACCGGAGGACATACAGCAGGTCATTTAAGTTATCTGGTGGATAATCATCTCTTTTGTGGTGATACCTTATTTTCTTTGGGTTGTGGCAGGGTTTTTACAAGGGATTATCAGCAAATGTTTGCTTCCTTACAGAAAATTAAACAGCTGCCGGATGATACGATAATTTGTGCCGCCCACGAATACACGTTGAGTAATTTACGCTTCGCGCAAACGGTAGAAAATAGCGATGCTCTTCAAGATTATGCACAACAGATAGAGAAATTACGCAGAGAACAAAAGCCGACACTACCGACAACATTAGCTTTAGAAAAAGCATTAAATCCTTTTTTACGTTGTAAAAATGTCGAAGAATTTATTGCATTACGTGAAGCAAAAGATAAGTTTTAGCGGTATGGCGGAATTAAAATTCCGCCATTGTTTTTTGAATAAATAAATTGCATTGATTCTGATCGAGTAACTCTTATAATAACCAACGCAAACGTTTTCGTTTGCTTGTTTTGGTTTTCTTTTTTATTTAGGAGTAACTATGTCGGCTGATAATTTTAGCTTAAAACCTGTACCCGTTTCAGAGCGAAAAGGCATAATAGCCCTAACATTTGTAATGTTGGGGCTTACTTTTTTCTCCGCCAGTATGTGGACAGGCGGTACATTGGGAACATCGTTGACTTATGACGATTTTTTTCTTGCTGTATTGATTGGTAATTTAATGCTTGGAGTTTATACCTCCTTTTTAGGATACATTGGGGCAAAAACCGGATTAACAACGCACATTCTTGCTCGTTACTCTTTTGGGATAAAAGGTTCTTGGCTACCTTCAGCTTTGTTAGGTGGCACACAAGTAGGGTGGTTTGGTGTCGGTGTGGCAATGTTCGCAATACCGGTTAATAAATTTACCGGTATCGATGTTAATATTTTGATTTTGGCTTCCGGAGCATTAATGACTGTTACCGTATTTTTCGGAATTTCTGCCTTAACCGCACTTTCTGTGATCGCCGTGCCGTCAATCGCACTGTTAGGTGGTTACTCCGTTTACTTGGCAATTAATGATGTTGGCGGGTTGGATACTTTAAGAGCATTAATGCCAAAAGAACCATTATCGCTTTCTGTTGCCATCACACTTGTTGTCGGTTCATTCATCAGTGCCGGGACATTAACTGCTGATTTTGTACGTTTCGGTAAGCACGCCAAATATACTGTTTTCGTTACGATGATCGCATTTTTCTTAGGTAATTCATTAATGTTTATTTTCGGTGCTGCCGGTGCTGCAGTAAAAGGAATGGCGGATATTTCTGACGTTATGGTAGCACAAGGCTTATTATTACCTGCCATTATCGTGCTTGGCTTGAATATTTGGACAACCAATGATAATGCACTTTATGCTTCAGGGTTAGGCTTTGCTAATATTACCGGCGTCAGCAGTCGCATTTTGTCAGTGATAAACGGTATTGTCGGTACATTATGTGCATTGTGGTTATATAACAATTTTGTTGGTTGGTTAACCTTCCTTTCCGCAGCTATTCCTCCGATTGGCGGTATCATTATTGCTGATTATTTGACACGTCGCCACGCTTACCAAAATTTTGATCAGGCACATTTTGTCAATATCAACTGGGCAGCTGTTGTTTCCGTTGGTATTGGCGTCGCTTGCGGTAAATTTTTGCCGGGTATTATTCCGGTCAATGCTGTGATTAGTGGTGCGATCGCCTACTTAATTTTAAATCCGTTATTACGAAAGAAATTTGCATAAAGGAGAACCGAAATGTTAATTAAAAATACGCATTTAGCGCAAAGAGAAGGGTTGTGGCAACTATTAATCGAGAACGGCAAAATTGCGAAAATTTTACCCAATGATGTTGAAATTAAAACCGATAAAAAAATGTTAGATGCGGAACAAGGCATTGTTTATCCGCCGTTTATTGAACCACATATTCATTTGGATGCAACACAAACTGCAGGGCAGCCGAATTGGAATCGATCCGGAACGCTTTTTGAAGGCATTGAGCGTTGGGCAGAGCGTAAATCGCTATTAAGCCACGATGATGTTAAACAGCGTGCTTGGAAAACGCTAAAATGGCAAATTGCTAATGGCGTACAATTTGTGCGTACCCACGTAGATGTTTCCGATCCGACTTTAACCGCATTAAAAGCAATGTTGGAAGTCAAACAAGAAGTTGCTCCGTGGGTTGATTTGCAAATTGTTGCCTTTCCTCAGGAAGGCATTTTATCTTATCCGAATGGGGTAAAGCTGTTAGAACAGGCAATGGAAATGGGGGCTGATGTTGTTGGCGGTATCCCTCATTTTGAATTTACACGTGAATATGGTGTGGAATCTATGCATATTGCATTTGAAATCGCCAGACGTTATGGGAAACAGATAGATATTCATTGCGATGAAATTGATGATGAGCAGTCCCGTTTTGTCGAAACTGTGGCGGCATTGGCATTAAAATATGAAATGGGTGATCAAGTAACCGCAAGCCATACCACCGCGATGCACTCCTACAATGGCGCATATACTTCACGTCTATTCCGATTATTGAAATTATCAGGCATTAATTTTGTTGCAAATCCATTGGTGAATATTCATCTTCAAGGCCGCTTTGATACCTATCCAAAACGGCGAGGCATTACACGTGTCAAAGAGATGTTAGAAAACAATATTAATGTCTGTTTTGGGCACGATGATGTCTTTGATCCTTGGTATCCATTAGGAACTGCCAGCACACTGCAAGTATTGCATATGGGATTACACGTTTGTCAGTTAATGGGTTACGATCAAATCAATGACGGTATTAAACTGATTACGGAAAATAGTGCCAAAACATTAGCAATTCAGGATTACGGCATCAGTGAAGGTAACAGCGCAAATTTAGTGATTTTACCGGCAGAAAATGGCTTCGATGCCGTTCGCCGTCAAGTTCCGGTGCGTTATTCTATTCGCGCCGGCAATATCATTGCGGAAACCCAACCGGCACAAAGTTACATTCACTTAGCAACCACAGAAAAAGTGGATTATCGTTAATCGAAAAAGTGGGGCAAATGCCCCACTGAAATTAAGAGATCAGAGATACTGTTTGAATTGATCTTGGATGTTGAGTAGCTGTTGTTTCGTCAGCATAAATACGCCGTCACCACCGTGTTTGAATTTAATCCACTCAAACGGTACGGTTGGAAATTGCTCAATTAAATGCACCATACTGTTGCCCACCTCACAAACCAACACACCGTTATCATTTAAATATTCCGGTGCGGCAGCAATAATTCTTTTCGCTAAAATTAAACCATCATTGCCGGCTTCAAGAGCTAGTATCGGTTCGTGTGAAAACTCTTCCGGCATATCGGCAAGATCTTCAGCATCAACATAAGGCGGATTGCTGACAATCAGATCATAGCCCTCTTTCGGCAAATTATTGAATAAATCGGATTGTAATGGGAACACTTGATGCTCAAGATGATGATTAGCGATGTTCATTTCAGTAACATTCAACGCATCCAATGAAATATCAACCGCATCAATTTCGGCATTCGGGAATTTATCGGCACAAGCGATAGCGATACAACCGCTGCCGGTGCACATATCTAATATACGTTTCGGTTCACTGCGCAATACACCGGTAAAACCGTCTTGAATTAATTCACCGATTGGTGAACGAGGAATAATCACACGCTCATCCACATAAAATTGCAAACCGCAAAACCAAGCACTGTGAGTGAGATAAGCCACCGGTTTTCTGGTTTCGATGCGCTCAATAACAAGCGACAATAATTTCTGTTTTTCAATATCCGTTAAACGTGATTGATACAGTTCCGCCGGCACATCCAACGGCAAGTGAAGCGTAGAAAGCACAAGTTGTAATGCTTCATCCCACGCATTATCAAAACCGTGACCGTAAAAAATATCGGAAGCATTAAAATAACTATACGTCCAACGCAAAAAATCCTGAATGGTATGCAAACTGGATAAAGGTGAATAAAGTTGAATTTCTTCAATAATATCTTGATTAAAAAGAGGTTGTTCAGTCATAAAAAGCCATTGTATTGCTTGAAAAAAGATGGTGCATTTATACCACATTTTCACGCTAAAGTGTATGTGTGTTAGAATAGCCGCCCCGTCTAAAGGAGGTCGTTATGGATAGTGAAGACAAAACGTTGTTTCGCGAGTTTGTGAAAGGCATCAAACCATTAAAACAGAATACGGTGACTTTTGCGCCACGTCGTAAACAGATGCAACAACAGCAGCAACAAATTAAAGATATTCGCGAAAAAGAGGATGCGCTATTTTATTTTTCTGATGAGTATGAGCCGCTCCTGGATACGCAAACAATGCGCTATTTGCGAGAGGGTGAAGATAGTTATGTTTTAAAACGCTTACGTCGGGGTGATTTTATTCCGGATCTTTTTCTAGATTTACACGGATTAACCAAAGAACAAGCGAAACAAGAGCTGGCTTCATTAATATTAGCTTGTGAAAGAGAACATTTACCTTGCGCTTGTATTATGACAGGGTATGGTAATTATACTTTAAAAAATCAAATACCTCGCTGGTTGGTACAGCATCCGAAAGTCATCGCATTGCATTATGCTACTAAAGAATGGGGCGGAGATGCTGCTATTTTTGTACTGATTGATGTGGGTGTAGATCTAATAATGTAAATAGCCAATTTTCATTGGCTATTTATTACAAAGGGTGACACCTGCTTTTTCAGTATCAATCATATTTAATGAACAAAGTCGGTTAGGGCTTAGTTGGCAAGGAAAGACAAAAAATTGCTTATTATCTCTTTCAAGAGATTTTGATAATATTAAAATATTATTATTGGTAGATAGAACATAATAAGGTTGCCCTTCAAATAAAATAGTTGCATATTCTGAAATTAAAATTGGGCTGACGTACTGATGAATCCCCTAATGATTTTTATCAAAATCATTAAGTTAAGGTAGATACACATCTTGTCATATGATCAAATGGTTTCGCCAAAAATCAATAATCAGACAACAAAATGTGCGAACTCGATATTTTACACGACTCTCTTTACCAATTCTGCCCCGAATTACACTTAAAACGACTCAACAGCTTAACGTTGGCTTGCCACGCCTTACTTGGCTGTAAAACTCTC